>DKWX01000025.1 GCA_002491945.1 Porphyromonadaceae bacterium UBA7141 | reverse complement strand
GCTTTGCGGAGGACGAAAAATCGGTAAAATTGAAATAGGAGGACAAAAGGAGGACAAAAATCAAAAGAGAAATCCCGCAACTCTTGATTTTCAATGAGTTACGGGATTTTACAGTGCCCAGAACAGGACTCGAACCTGCACGCCTCTCAGCACTCGCACCTGAAACGAGCGCGTCTACCATTCCGCCACCTGGGCATTGTGTCGCTTCCAGTCGCTCGGGGCAACTCGGGTTTGCGGTTGCAAAGTTAGGTATTTTTTTTGTGGTTTGCAAGTTTTTTCGGATTTTTTTGATGTGTGGGATTATTTTTTTTGTTGTTTATGGGTTGCTGTCTTGGATGGTGGTTTGTTGTGTCTCTGGAGGAATGGCGCGTTGCGAATGGGTAAGGGTGGCGCAGTGGATGTATGGTGGTCGCGGCTGTGAACTTTTGGTTGGATAGGAATGTTATAGTGGCAGTTATAAATCTGAAGTTTAATATTTATTGCTATGAAGAAATATCGTTGTGAAGTATGCGATTGGATCTATGATCCAGCAGTGGGTGACCCTGAAGGTGGAATCGCTCCCGGTACTGCGTTTGAGGATATCCCGAGTGACTGGGTGTGTCCTCTATGCGGTGTAGGTAAGGAGGATTTTGTGGAGGAACCTGACTGATTCTGTCTTCGGCTGCTGTGTGGCATGTGTGCCGCTGATTGAGCGGTGTCGAACATATCAAGACATATGGAAACATAAGGAAATGGGAATACCCCGTGTGGCGATGTGTGCTGCATGGGGTGTTCGGTATCGTCGGTAGTCGGAGTTGCTTTTTCTTTTTTTTTATTCCTTCGCTGAAGCTCGGACGCTGGACTATGGGGCTTGGGGTTTTTGGATGGACTTGGGGTTTTGGGGGGAGTTGGGTTTTGGGGTGGATGGGTGGCGTAGGAGGATGGGATGGGTTGGATTCGGGCGAGGTGAAAAGAAAAATGGGCGTGTCTCCAGACAGGCCCATTCTAAGTCACACTCATTAAATAGCTTTAAATAAACTTGATGAAGCGTTTCCGCTTACTTATGCCACCTTCACAGGCTCTTATTTTTTTATTGCTTTTGTCAGAGGATGGGATAAAAATCCCTATTGTCTAACTAACCAATCATTAGCTCTTTTGCACTGCAAAATTAACACTAATAATCGCAAATTCCAAATGGAATTTCAGTTTTTTTATTAAAAAATGTAAAATATTGGAGATTTTCTGAGATTTCACTCGCCATTAGTTCGGTATTTTTTGAGTAAATATCTCTGCAGTGTCTTGATAATAGATATTTTACATTGAAGTCGTTTAAAGTTTTTTATTTGGCAATGATTATTGCTGTAATTTGTAGATATTCAATTAATCATTTGTTTATGCAAAATATTTGATTATCGATGGTTCAGAAGTTCGGTGATTTCTGTGGGTGAAAGTTTGTAATAACTTGATATTCAGTGTGTTGTGTTGATTTAAGGGCCGTTGCCGCAACTTGTTGGTCTTCAAACAGATACGCTATTCCTACCCGATTGTTGACTTATCTGGGCACTTACTTATCGGAACACTTGCTTATCTGGACATTTACTTATCTGAAATTAGGTAAGGCTGCAGGTGAGGTAACAGATTTGCAATTGTGGATGCAATCTGTGTGCGTGATTCAAGCTGCTCGGAGCATATCCGTATTTTGGCGCGCCGGTAGTAGGGGAGTCGTTGTGCCAGATGGGATGTTATGAAGTCCGGAAGTTCATCGGCGCTTTTCCCCTCTACAACCGGACGCCGGGTCTTGGCTGTGGCAAGACGGCGGCAGATGCATTCCACTCCTGCATCAAGCCATATTGTGATTCCGTGGGAGAGCATATAGTCCATATTGTCGCCATGGCATGGTGTGCCTCCTCCGCAGCTCACTACGGTGTCGCAGAATTCGCCTGATTCCCGGAGCATACGTCCTTCGATATCTCGGAATCCGGCCTCTCCGTTGTGGGCGAATAATTCGGGAATCCGGTGTCGGAAACGCTGTTCGATATAGAAGTCGAGATCGATGAAACGGAACCCGAGTTCACGTGCGAGCGCGCGTCCGAGAGTGGTTTTGCCTGAGGCCATATAGCCGATGAGGAAAATTGTCATGTTCAGTCTTCTTTAGGAGGATTTGCCACCCATTGGCGGTGTTTGGGTGTGAGGACGTTGCGCAGACGTGGTGGCAGACTATGATAATATCGCGTCCATTGACGGTGTCGTGTCTTTTCGCGGCTGAGGATTGAGTCGGCTTCGGCGCGGATTGCCGCACTGTCGGGGCCGCAGGCTGTCTTGCGCAGAAGGGTGGCGATTGCCTCACCTTCGTAGAGAGTACCTTCGGCCTCGTTGCAGATCTGGTATTCGTAGATTTCCGGAGGGAATAGAAGCTGCACTGTTCGTGTCACTTCAAGTGCGTCCGCCCGTCGTCCGGCTGCGAGCAGACGCTGGGCCAGACGAATCAGTCCGAGGCGTTGGGTGACTATGTGCGGACCCAGAGTGGCATCGGCATAGATGGTTCGCGGAGCCAAAGAATCCGGGCGCAATCCGGTCAGAGCCCCCCGTCGTCCGGAATGTGTCAGTCGTGCGGCGAGCAGGTCGCGGTCGAGTACGCGTTGCGACAGCGCACTGTCCGGACGGTCGGTCATCACGAGTCTGCGAGTATGCAGAGCGCGGGTCGTGAAAGGGTAGAATCCGGCGTAATCCGATGATGGCAACGAAGCCAGCCAGTAGACAGGGCGTGGCTCCGTCGCGTCGAGCGCGGAGGCTATGATATCGAGTATGGCCAGTTGTCGTTGTCCCACAGATGCGCTTCCGGATGCTACAGCGGTGGTGCGGATATAGATGGAATCTCTGGCGGATGCCTCTTGTCCGGGAGAGGGGGAAAGATGATATGCAGGCTTTGGCAGGCGCAGCATTGCCGGCAGAGCTGCAGAGCTGGCGGCGGCATATCTATGTCTCAGAGCCGCTATGGCATCGCAGGCTCTGAGAGAGTCGGCCGCCGAGGGTTCGAGCGGCAGTCTTACATAAGGATTCGATGCGAACGCTCCATAGCGTATCAGCGAATCCTGCGCCTGCATCTTCAGTCCCGGCATAGGATGGTCAGGAGTGTATCCGGGACGCTCGCCCATAAGTTGGCATACATACCATGGTGTGGCCAGATATGCGGTATTAACGATTGTCACATCACGGCGTATCCCGGCTACCTCCTGAGCCCACCATAGCGGGAAAGTGAAATTATCGCCGTTGGTGAATAGTATGGCGTTCTCATCGAGCGACTCCAGGAGATTGGCTGCGAAATCGGTAGTGACAGAGCGGTTGGAGCGGTTATGGTCATCGTAGTTTACGGCAAGCACCCATGCCGGGAGCAGCAGCGTCAGTGCCGGAATCCACCGGGCGACGCGTTGCATCCGGCGTCGGGTCATCAGCCATGTTGTCAGTCCATATATCCCGGCGCCGATCCACAGAGTGTATGCCCAGAAAGAGCCGAGGAAAGAATAGTCGCGTTCACGCGGCTCTCGCGGGCTCTGATTTAGATAGAGCACTATGGCCAGACCGGTCATCAGAAATAGTATGGAGATGATCAGATTTGTCTGTCGTCCGTTCCGTCCGCGCCTCTGCAACCATAATATTCCGGCCACTCCGAGCAGCAGCGGAATCATGAACAGGCGGTTATGTCCGGGGTTGTCATGACCGATTTCATCAGGCAATTCGTTAGAGCCGCCAAGCATAATGGAGTCAGCCGGTGGAAATCCGGTGATGAAATTGCCGTGCTCCACTTCGCCGGTGGCAAACCGGTCGTTCTGCCGGCCGGAAAAATTCCAAAGCAGATACCGGAAATACATGTATCCCACCTGGTATGTCGCGAGATAACGCAACTGCTGCAGATATGTGGGGCGCAGTTCGGTCTCCCGCGAGCGCGAGCCATCGGCGTTCATGCGTCCTACGGGCCTGCCGAGCGAATCGAGCGCATAACTGACTTCCACCCTTGTCATATCCTCCGGATACATTCCGGCCCAGTCTGCATAACAGGCAATGTCGGCGGCTGAAGAGGATGTGAGTCTTGGCAGCCACATGTCGAGTTCGGGGGTATACACGAGTTGCGACTTGTCGGCGAAATGCCGGTAAGACTCTCCATCGGGGGTCGGCAGATAGCGAGGCGACTCGCCCCGGCGAGCATATCGCGAATAGTCGGGAGTGCCGTCGTGACGTATTGTTTCGAGTCTCATGGGGCGGCTATGTGGCGTGCGTCCGTAGAATAGCGGATTCTTGCCATACTGGTCGCGGCTGAGATATTCGCCCAGTGCAAATATAGTGGATGGGGCCCCCTCGTTCATGGGAGGATTGGCGGCAGATCTCACCAGGATCAGCATATATGCCGAGAATCCGGTGAGAAGCATTGCCGGAGTCCAAAGCGCCACTTGTGTGCCAATGGATATTTTTCTCCCTGTCATGGCCGGGACGGCTCCGAGCAGCACTGCAGCCGTCATGGCTACAGCCCAGAACGTCCACACGCCGCTCTGTATCGGCATTGCGAGCGAATTGACGCATAGCAGTTCCGTCGCGGCGGCCATCCGTATCACACCGGGCATAAATCCGAGCAACAGCACGCCTACGATAGCGGCGCCCACGGCCAGAGTCAGGAGTATGCGGATCGGTCCCGGTCGCGGATGTCGGCGGAAGAGCCAGATCAGAGCAAGTGCCGGTATTACCAGCAGATTAAGCTGATGCACCCCTACCGAGAGCCCGGTCAGATAGATGATAAGCAGCATCTGACGGCCGCGCCGTCGAGGATTCCGGATGAAAGCCCAACCAGTCATAAGCCTTACCGACAGGGCCGACAGGAACAGCGACATGGCGTAGACCTCGGCTTCCAGGGCCGAGTACCATGTTGAGTCAAGCCATGCGAATGTGAGTCCGGCGGCAAGCGACACAAATGCCGTAGCCGAATAGCCGATGCGTCGGATTCTGAACCTGCGCAGCATAATGAAGCATACCGATGTAAGCATAGCCGCCGCGCCGGCCGAGAATATGGCCGACGAGAGATTGACTGCCACTGCGATATGCCCCGGGTCGGAGCCACCGAAGATAGAGAATATTCGCGCCGTAAGAGTCCACACCGGATTGCCCGGCGGGTGTCCTACTTCGAGGCGGGCGGCTGTGACGAGATACTCCGGGCAGTCCCAGAGCGAAGCATCCGGCTCGAGAGTGAGCAGATATACTATAAGAGCGAGTACAAAGGTCAGCCAGCAAGCTGAGCGCCTCGCTACCCGAGGGGTGAATCGGTTCATGATGCAAATTTAACACCAAATATAGAAAAAACCAAAAAGGGGGGCATCTATATAGGCGTAGCCATGCTTCGCGGGCGATGTATTCCGGCCGAAAGGATAAAAGAAGGGCGTCCCGCCGAATGCGGGGCGCCCTTATAGCGGATGACGGAAGTTGTCCGTCGGAATCAGTCGGTATTACTTGAGTACCACCTTCACGCCGTTGACGATGTAGAGACCCTTGAGAGCCTTCAGAGCATCGGCATCGGTAGTGTCGAGCACCTTCACGCCGTTGAGGTTGAATACCATATAGCGGTCAGCTTTCACGCTAACGCCGATTACGCCGGTATCCTCGCTTACGGTGTATACGACAGTCATTTCAGGAGAAGGCTCGCCATCCTCGCCGAGGTTGAAATAGGCTTCAGGGAAGAGGATGGTGTAAGTGCCGTATTCAGTGGCGCCGGCGAATTTGCCGAGATCCTGCACGACTACATTTAAATCTTCGATATTCCAGTCGATTCCGGCATCGGGAAGGTTCTCGGGCTCCTGAGCGTTATACTGAATGGAGGCGTGGCCCGAGCCGATAGATACCATGTCATAATCTGCAAATTTGATTACGAGACGATTGGGAAGTTCGGTCAGAGTCGAGCCGGGAGTCGGGTCGATGATTGCGGGAAGTTCAACTTGCACCTCACCGATAGTGTATGTCACATCCATTTCAGGAGAAGGCTCGCCATCCTCGCCGAGGTTGAAATAGCCTGCGGGGAAGTGGATGGTGTAAGTGCCGTCTTCAGAGATGCCTGCGAAATTGCCGAGAGGCTGCTCCATCTGGTTCATCTCAATGCCCCATCCTGCGTCGGGGAGAGTTACAGGATCATCGTTGCCGACCTGGATTGTAGCCTTGCCGCTGCCTGCAGCCGCGCCGTCATAATTTACAAATGTAAGTTCGATTGACGCGGGGAGAGCATCGACCTTGCCGGGAGCGGGCACGAATTCTGCGGGATAATCCGGACCCTCTTTGCTTTCGATTTCATAAGTGAGCTTGATGCCGGGGATTGCCTCGCCGTTGCTCTTGATAGCGCCGGAGGGGATGTTGAGAGTGAACACGCCCGGATCAGAAATCTTGCCGCGGAGTGCGAGGTTGAGGGTCTTGCCGCTGGTGTTGAAGTCAGTCACAGGGATGTCTGTGCCGTCGGCGGCAGTCAGAGAGAAGCGTCCTGCGGAGGGATCGATTTCGATGTTGTCGGCCACATCATAAGTGATCGAGAACGTGTTGAGTTCAGTCACGATTCCTTCGGCTGGAACGGCAGTGAAGGGGACGGGAGCCACAACCTCGAAATCAGCTTCGATTGCGCCCTGATAAAGCACATCGAACTGAGTGCCGATTTGGAAGTAGCCGGCCGGAACGTGCAGAGTGTAGGTTCCTGCCTCCGAGAGGGGCTTGTCGAGGATGATGCGTGCGCCGATAGTGAGTGCGTCAGGATTATCCTTGTCCTCAGGCGCAAACATCTGTTCGCATTTCACGACAGAAGCCACCTTCTCGCCGTTGAGCGTCACATATGTGTCGCTCAGCTTCATGAGGTAAGAGAAGTTGATGCCGATTTCATGGCTCAGAACGATTTCCTGTACGTTGGCACGGGGAGCCGGTCCGAAGTCGACTGCGATTTTGGCATACTGGTTCTCGACATTGTAAGAGAAGATGGTGTAGCTGTTGGCGTCAGAGCCGTATGAACCCTTCAGCACGCGGCCTTCGGCATCGATGGCTTTGATAGTGACATCAATCGGTGCGTCTCTCGACTCGAGATATCCTTCGAAGAACACAAGCTGCCATTCCGAAGCGTAAGTCTTGCCGTTGATTGCGGTGCCGTCTACGGGCTTCACTTCAGCGAAAGGATAGTTCGGCATGCCCTGGCCACCGATGATGCCTGTCTGCTCGGCATCTCCGTCTCCCAGATTTACCGGGCCATCGAATGTCACGGTCAGACAGGGAGTGTCGTTGGGAAGGATGATGCCTGAATATATATCCTCTGAAGGAGCGGGTGTGATGCCTGTCAGCTTGTAGGGGCTGTTGACATAAGCCTTTGCCGCACCGGAGATAGTGACGTAGTCGATGCCGAGCACATTGTCGTTGCGTTCGGGGCCACGTGAAGCGTCTTCATTTTCCCAGGCAGTGAATTTGAAACGATAATCCGTGTTCTCCATCAGAACCATTTCGCGGATGATTTTGGCCGTGTAGACCCCTTCTTCCTCATTGCGGGTCATCCAGTAGAATCCCTTGAAGCCTTCCCATCCGTTGCCGGCATTCTTGTCGATTTCGTATTCGATGTACATCTCCGGATACTGGCTGAACTGCTCCGGAGTGATAGAGATAACGTAACCCTTCTCGAGCGTGGCCATGACTGTGTTCTCGGCAGGAGTGGATTCCAGGATGGTGAACTTGTCAGTCACCCCAGGCTCTGCACCCTCAATGGCATATGAGATCCCCGTGGTGAGGATGGCCGACAATGCCATTACTGATGCGGTAGTAATGAATTTACCCATAAGTTGTTATTGTTTAAATTGGTGAAATTTCTGTTCAGTGGATATCAGTCGCTACAGGTCTGTATCCATTTACTGCAGGTGGAGTATTTATTTTATAGAGCGCAAGCCTGCTGTGAGGCCGGACATAAGGCAGAGGCCGGCATTGAGACTTGCTGTGATTGATGAGTCAGTCATCTCTATGTGAGATTGCCGAATCTGTCGCAAAGATAAGAATAAATTTTGGATAATCGCTATAGTCGGGATAAAAAAAACACCTATGGCAGTGTGCCACAGGTGTTTTTTTTAAAGGTCAATTGAGATATACTCAACGAATCATGACTTTTTTGTCGCCAATAATATAAAGGCCGGGAGTCAGAGACCGGAGGTCGGCGGCATCAGCCTGGCGTATCAGAAGGATTCCGGTAGCGCTGTAGACGTCGGCAGGGTCTGAGGCTGATTCCATTGTGTCCACGCCTACGCCCGAGCCGATTATGAATTCCACCTCAAGTGCCGTCGAGATGAGCGGAGTGGCGGCCTGGCCGATTGAGAAGTATCCCTGCGGGATGAAGAGAGTGTAAGTGCCGTTGCCTGTCACCTCACGGTCGAGCATCAGTCTGATTTCATTCAGAGTCCCGGAGGTGTCGCCGTCGGGGATTACGGGGTGTTCCACGCGGGCTATTACCTCGCCGTTGCCATCCATGACCACAGCCTCACCGACCGGTACGTCGGAAGAGACATTGATGCCGTCGTCATGGCGTGCGGTAAATTCCCTGACAGACTGAAGCGGAGCCTCGCCTACGGGCTGCACATGGGGAGTCGCGAACTGGGCCTCGACATACCAGGAGAACTCATAGCATGCCTGGTCTTCCTCGCCTGCATTGCCGCGCAGCTGAGCACCGTCCTGGTCGTAGGCGGTGAATGAAACAGAAAGGGGAGCGGAGAGTCCGGCCACATAATCGTCGGGGAGCACAAGCTGCCATTCATTGGCTACTTCCGTGCCGTTGTAGTCCATCGGATCCATCGGCACTACCTTCTTGAAGGGGAGGGTCTCGCCGTTGCCCAGAGAGATGTATGTGCGCAGGTTGGATCCGGAGGCTTTGCCAAGGCTTACATAGCCGTCGAAGAGGAGTGTGATTTTATCCGTATCGGCTGTCAGCACCTCATCTTCGGCCGGCTCAACAGAGATGAGCGACAGGCCTGAATAGTGGTATGCCGGAGTCAGTCCTTTCCAGATGACATAGTCAGACCCCAGAATATTATCCGGATTCGAGGCGTGAGAGCTTTCATCCTCCCATGCTGTGAAGATCACCTTATAGTTGTGTCCGGCCATGAGCTTGACGTCACGGTCCACGATGGCCGTATATGAGCCGTCGTCGTTGCGGGTCATCCGGGAGGCTTCCTTTATGACGGGATTGCTGTAGGCGGGATCGGCCTCTTCGATCATATACTCCACATATAGCTGCGGATAAGTGCTGCTGAGGTTGTTGCGCATGAAGATTTCAGAGCCGGCAGCGAGTACGGATATTTCAGAGCCGTTGCGCGGGGTGGCACTCGTGATGGTGAATCCGCCGTACATACAGCGCACGTCATTGGAATGGTCGTAGCCATCGATGCTCAGCACATTGGCCAGAGTGATTTCCACACGTTTCGCATTGGCGTGCACATCGGCCGGGAGGTCGAATTCATATTCCGCCTCATTGTCCATCTGGTCGATTACGTCGACGTCCTTGAGCGGAATAATGATTGAACTGACCTTATCCTCCTTATCGGTCACAGTAAGAGTGAACCCGTCGAATCTGATGGCGCTCAGTCCGGAGAGCCATACGTTGACACGGCTCACGGATGAGAGCAGAGACCCGTTGGAGGGTGAGAAATCGGCGATTACAGTAGAACGCTCCAGTAGCTGATATTCCGGCGCGAATGTATAGGAGCCGACAGTGCCCTGTCCGGGAGATGCCACGGGCATACCCGAAGTGTCGCGCACATTATTAAGCTTCACCATCATAGATGAGTAAGAGGCGTTGGGGAATGCCGGAGTCATTGTCGCCGGAGTGCGGAGCTTGCCGGTGAAGTCGGCCGACAGCTTGTTGCCGTCAATTTCGCAGGTGATGATTTCGGCATAATATTCACCCACCTCACCTTCGGCGTTGCCCCATCCGAGTTCCACGAAGGTCTTGCCGTCGTCCATCAGAGGAGCATCGAACTCCATGGTCAGTATGCCTTCCGGAGCCCCTTCGGCCCAATAGCTGAGGAATGGCTCTGGGCAGTACTGCCTGACAGCCACAACCGGGAGCGCACCGCATAGGAAAGAAAAGACCGCGTTGCCCTCGGCGTCGGCATCGGCGTAGGGGAGGCCGGTGGTTGTGGTCAGCCCCCCTACGATGACACGGAATTCATCACCGAGAGTGATTGCACCGCTCTCCATATAAGGCCGGAGTACCGAGTATAAGGTGACGGTCAGCAACTGTCCGGAGGCAGAGGCATGTGTCGAAAGATCGCAGGTCTTTCCGGTCAGACGGTCGGTAAAGGAAATCGTCGCAGTGCTCTGGGCGAGTCTGATTTCCTGATTGAAGTCGACGGTCATGGCCGGATAGTTATTGAAGTCCACACGCTCGCCGAGCCGAGGCTGTATTGAGCTTACCTTGAGAGGATTGTCGGAGATTCCGTCCTGATAGAGCACGAAGATGTTGCGGTTCATGGCGAAGCGGGTGTAGAAATAGATCGTTTCCCCTTTCTCGACTTCAAACCATTTCATTTTGCCGATATTGTCGAGATTATTGGTGTTGATAATCTCGGTATGCTCGATATCGGCATATGGCACGAAATCCTGTGCGCCCTCAATCTGTATGCGTCCGGTCTGCGGGGCGGTATAATATCCGGAACTTGCCTGATAAGAGGGAATGATGTACTCGACTCCGGGTATTATTTCCCGATTTTCATTCCCCATTTCAATCGGTTCGGCGGCTATGGCGGCCGTTGTGCCGATTGCCACAACGGCCGCCATAGCGAAAGCTTTGGCAATGGCCGAAGATATGGAATGTAGATAAATTCTCATTATGAAATAGATTTAAAAAACCGGCCCGGCATCGTGCCGGGCCGGTCTTGTTGATATGAATATCTTTTACTGAGCCATGAACTTGGCCGACTTGCTGTTGCCGTCGTTGTCAGTCACCTTGACGATCACCACGCCCTTGTAGCCGTTGAGCGGGAATTCGCCCATGCCCTGACCCTTTGCAGAGAGGATTGCGGAGCCGGCGATGTCGTAGGCAGTGACATTATAGTCGCCTGCGGCGTTGACAATGATTTTGCCGTCGATTACAGCCACACCTGTAAGCGGGCTTACGCCATCAGTGATAGACTCAACGCCGTTGAAGCCGTTGGTCTCGCCGTTGATGCTGACAATGTTGGCATTAATCACGCGTCGTGTTCCCGAGTCAAGAATCAGAACAGCCACATTGCAGTTGTCGGGATTCTCGATGTAAGAGGGGAGCGTGATGTCGAAAGCAGCCTCAAAAGTCTCGTCAGCCTTCATCTGAGCCGGGAAGAGACCTGCGGTGCCGTTGTAGGTTGTGCCCCATGTGGCGCGTGCCACAGAGTGAGCCTCCACGGGAGCCACTGTCGGCTTGCCGTATTTGCCTCCTGCACCCCATTCGCCGAGGTCGGTGTCAGTCACGCTTGAGAGGTAGTTCTTCTGATAAGTCACCAGACCGTTCTCTACCACTACAGCGAATACATTGTAAGTGGCGCGGTGCTGGTTGAGAGCGTTGGTCACCTGAACTTTCACGTGAACGTTGTCGTCTTTCTGCTCCGACTTGAGTTCTACGGCGATTTCAGCCGGTTCCTCATGGCGAGAGCGGAAGATGTCGAGCCAGAGGCGCTCATCCTTGCCGGTAGACTCGTTGATGATACCGGTGCCGGAGAAACGGTAGTCGGCGTCAGCCGTCTGAATCATCGGGTAGCCTGCCTCAGTGCGGTCGATGATAGCCGAGGGAGCACCGAGGGGATCGAGGCCGAGGTACTGGCTGTAGGCGCCCTGGTTGGAGCCGAGACGGTCGTTCTGATATGTGCGGATAGTGACAGGAATCATCACGTTGGGATAGAGCGACTCGATGTTCTCCATGCCACGGATGCCGAGCGGGCAGTTGCCGCACTCAGAGCCGGTGTACTCCTCGAGCACGATGCGCCGTGTGGGCTGGAACGTGAGATTCTCCACCTGGCCGGTGAGAATTGATTTTTCACCGCCGTCGAGGCTGACCTCCACGCGGTACTGGTTGCTTTCGCCCTTGGTCAGGGGGAAGAGCTTCTCAAAGCTGAAGTCGTAGGACGAACCCTTGGTCAGAGAGAGACCGGACTCGGTGATGCGGTCGATTTCAGTGCCCTCCTTGTCAGTGAGCACGAGTTCAATCGAAGAATATGTCTCGAATTCGCTTGAGAAGAGCATATTGCCCTCGATTTTGACAGCGTCCTGATTTATTACTCGAGCCGGAGTCTCGAAGGTGGTGTAGTAGTCCATCTCATGCACCACGTGGATGTTGTCGATAAAGATGGCGCTCTGATCTTCATTCTCGTTGACGAATGCGATATAGAGAGGCTTCTTGGCGTAATCCTTCAGGTCGTAGGTATAAGTAGTCCAGTCGCCGGCGAGATTATCCTCACTTGCGCCGGGGCTGAGTTTCTCGTGCAACACCTTTGTGCCGTTGGCGCGGATGTCTTTGATTAAATCGGCGGTAAGAGTATTGTAGATGTTCTCGCTTGAGTAGAGATATACATCAAGGTAGTCATCCATACCGGTCATATAGCTCTGTGCGTCAAACTCGAGATAGCAGTTCTCATCCGGGATGAAGAGCTGTGCGGACACCAGCCAGTCGTCAGACTTGCCTGGGGGAGAGTACATGGAGTGAGAAGCGAAAGCCATGTCTTTGCTTTCTTTGTCACGCACGATAAACCAGGGGAGGTCCTTGGTGAAACCCCAGCTTGCGGGCACTGCGTCGGGATTGAGGCGGTCGCCGTCGTAGAGCATTATCTGAGAGTATTCGTCGCAGTTCTCCTCAAAGATGTACTTGTCTCCGGGTTTGATTTCACGGATATAGCTGCCGTGATAAGTGATAGTGATTTCCTCATTGGCGCCGCCACCGGAGATGTCGGTAAACGATTTGGCGGGAATCACCAGATGATAGTCCGAACCATCGGCGAGCTGCACACCCGAAGTGGGGAACACAAGGGCCTTGTTGCCGCCTACGCTGAGGTTCATCAGACAGTAGGGGGAAGTGGCGTCATTGACATAGAGATAGGCCTGCGCGCCTTCCACGAGCTTAAGCTCGGCATCAAATGTGAGCACCACGGGGTTGGTCGAGGCGTCGAGCATCGATACATATGCGTCATCGGCAGGCACAGCCTGAGTCATCTGCACAGGGGCGTTGGCACGGCCCATGTAGTTGATTTTGATTTCTTCGTTGGCCTGATCGGCGTCGCCTTCAATCTGCACGGTGCCGGCGGGCACGGTCAGAGTGTATTCCTTGCCGTCGGAAAGATTGCGTGAGCGGAAGTTGATGATAAGCTTCTTGCCGTCGACCACCACACCGTTCTGGGCCACGGGCGAGTAAGACTCTCCGTCGGCAGTGGTGAGAGTGATGCCCGCACCGTCGCCGCGGAGTGCGAGGTCGCGGTCGAAGTTGATTGTGATTGTGGAGAGACGCGATATCTTCACACCTGCGGCGGGAGTGGCGCTGTAGTTGCCCAGTAGCTTCACCCGTTTTGCAGCCTCCGAGAGGGGTTCGGGGAGACGGAGCACATAGGTGCCCTCCGTATTGGGAAGCATGATTATGGTCATGCCGTCGTCCGACAGACACAGGGGCTTGCCAGTGTTGGAATAGCCGGTGATGGTGTTGTAGTCGTAGTGATAGACCTGAGAGAAGATCTGGTCGAGCGTGATGAAGTATTTGCCCGAGCGCACCACGCAGGTCGCATAGGGGTTCTCTGCGGGAGTGGCTCCATATACTGTGCCGTCATTGCCGATGGTGAAACCTGAGATGTCGGAGTCTGAGGTCTCGCCGTAAAGTTCGAACTCCTTGGTCTTCACATTATAGCGGAAGGGAGTGTATCCCTCGTCGGCCCATTCGCTGCCGGCGATGGGATGCACCATGTAGGCGCGTCCGGTGACCCATTCGCCATTGTTTGATATTGAAGGAGAATCGACAAAGTAAAGATCCTGCACATCGGGCACCCAGTCCTTGTCGGCATAATCGGTGAAGCCAATCATATCGTAGGTCTGAGTCTCGCGGTCGTAGACATAGCAGCAGAGAGCTGCGGGATATACATAAGACTGCGATATCTCACCGAGCAGATAGCGTCCGTCGGGCGACAAGCCGTACAGTACATTCATTTTCTGATCCAGATGCGTCATGTCGAGCACCGGAAGATTGGGGAGGTCGATACGTTTGCCTGTCGTGAGGTCATACATCATCGGAGACGCCTTGAACCGGTCCTTGGAGGATGTGTAATATCCCACGGCATAACGTCCGTCGGGAGTGACGGCGTTGAAACGGCCGAGGTCCATACCTGGTTCGAGATCAACATTCTGCCAGCCCTTATCCTTGGTCCAGAAGCCGGGGATGCCGTTGAACTCGCCCACTACGACACATCCATCATTGGAGATGTCGCTTACACCAGACAGTCCGGAAGAGTGGCTGATGGGAGTCTGCTCGTAATTCTCCATATTGTAGATTACGCCGCCGATGGGGCGGAGGTCACCGTCGGTGACACTGCCGGTCTCCGACACAGCCCACTTGCCATTATCGGAGATCTGCTGAAGGATAATCGATTTACCCTGGATGGGGTGCTCGACAACCGGCATATCGGCTGCTGTGACAGTAAGCCCGGAGAGGGTCATGGCAGCAGCAGAGAGATAAGTCAGAATCTTCATTCTATATAGATGTTAGATGTAAAAAACTGTTACGTTGTTTTCTCCGCCATCCTCTTTATAATGTGAAATAATAAAAAGGAGTCAGTCCGCATATGTCCCTCTGGCGAGGCTTCTCATTTTGCCATATGAAAGTGATTATGTCATTTCCATTGGCCATTGAGTCAAAATGTGGTTGACAAGCGGTGTTTAAAATGGGTTAAAAATAACTAAATGGTAGAAAAATCCTTGGTTTGTTTGGTATGGAACGTTATTCTACTGGCACAAAATTAGTAAAAACTTTCGTATCACAATGCAGTACCACTGTTTTTTTACTTTTTTTAAAGTATTTTTTTTAGCTATTCCGAATTTAACACTTATCTTTGCGTTCGGAATCGTGCTCTTCGCGTAGACAGGATTTCGCGTCGGGCGACTGTATGCCCGGCTTCTGCCAGTGATAATACAACCAAATAAAAGAGATATGAAGAAAATCTTTACTACACTTGCAGCCGCGCTGATGGTGGCTGTCTCGGCCAATGCCGCTATCACCGTGACCAACAACGAAGGGGAATCTCTGGAGAACGGCGCCGTAATCACGCTCGGCGACAGCGACTTCCACCTCGACGAGCAACTTCTTTCATTAGGCTTGTACCAGTGGTCGGCCGAGTATGCTCCTATGGTAAAGAGCTCGAGCAACGTGCATTTTTACGTAGAACTAACCAATTCATTAATTCAGTTCTGCCCCACCGGCAACTGCTTCAACCCCACTCAGGATGGCGACAAGTATGTGATTGACGTGGATTATGACGAATTGGAGTTTGCTGCCAATCTGCACCTCAACTATATGTCCGAGACTCTGCCCCAAGCCTCTGAGACAGCAGTAATCAACATCACCAACAAGGAAGGCGACTCATTCACCTACACGGTGAATTTCGTGACAACCGACAGCGGTGTCGATGAAATCATGACCTCATCAGCCAATATCGCCGGCATCTACGACCTTCAGGGACGTCGCGTGCGCGATGACTACCGTGGCGTGGCTATCGTGGTATACGACAACGGCAAAGCCGTAAAGCAGGTGATTAAATAAGTAATTGTTCAGATTTAACCGACTTCAAAATTTGAACACTCAATTACCGCAAATCCTATAGAACCTCATAATAAATCCGCCGGGTCACAATCGTGACCCGGCGGATTTATTATGCAGATGCGTCATGCCATCATGCAGCCTCCGGCCGTGTGGCTTAAGCCGGATAGCGGGGCCGGAGACCGGACGCGTCAATGCGCGTCAAGCCAGTTGGAGGCTACTCCGGCCTCGGCCGTGAGAGGCACGTGCCCTGACCAGGCCCCGGCCATAAGGCGCTCCACAAGCGGCTGGAGCACCGGAAGCTCATCGGGCACAACATCGAAATTCAACTCATCGTGCACCTGCATTATCATCTTCGACTTCAGCCCGAGACGCTGCATCTCCGAGTGGATGCTGATCATGGCCCGCTTTATGATATCGGCCGCAGTGCCCTGTATCGGGGCATTCACGGCATTGCGCTCGGCGTAGCCGCGCACCACAGGATTCTTGCTATTGATATCCGGCAGACGTCGCTTGCGCCCGAAGCGCGTTATGGCATACTCATTTTCGCGCGCGGCCTCGATTGAATCCGACATATACTTGCGGATAGTGTGGAAACTCTCGAAGTAATTGTCGATAAGATTCTTGGCCTCGGCCCGTGGAATTGCCAGACGCGATGCCAGACCGAAGGCCGAAATGCCGTAGAGTATGCCGAAATTGGCGGTCTTCGCCTTGCGGCGCTCATCTGCGGTGACGTCATCCGGAGAGACCTTATGGAATATTCTGGCCGCCGTTATGGCGTGGATATCCTTCCCGGATGCGAAGGCATCGATCATGGTCCCGTCGGCTGCGAAGTCGGCCACAAGACGCAGCTCAATCTGCGAATAGTCGGCAGAAAGGAAGAGATTGCCCGGCGAGGGGATGAACGCCCGGCGTATCTCGCGCCCCACATCCTCGCGCACCGGGATATTCTGCAGATTTGGATTGGAGGAGGATATGCGCCCGGTGGAGGTGACGGTCTGGTTATAGTTGGTGTGCACACGCCCTGTGGCCGGATTGATGGCTGCCGGGAGGGCGGTGAGGTAGGTGGAGAGCAGTTTCTTCAGCTGGCGGTACTCTAATATTTTACCGACGATGGGATGCTTGTGGGCCACCTTCTCAAGAATCTCTTCCGATGTGGAGTATTGTCCCGTCTTGGTGCGTTTGGCCTTGTCGTCGAGTTTAAGACGGTCGAAGAGAATCTCACCCACCTGCGACGGCGAACCGATATTAAATACCTCGCCGGCCAGAGAATGTATCTCCTCTTCAAGAGCGGAAAGCTTCGCATCCATCGATGCGGCGGCATCATTAAGAGCCTTAACGTCGATGCAGACGCCTGTGAGTTCCATATCTGCGAGCACCGGCACGAGCGGCACTTCAATCTCATTGTAGACACCATCCAGGCGCTCTGCCCTGAGTTGCTTTTCAAGGCGGGGACGCATCCGGAGTATGGCGAAGGCCCTCTGTGCCGCCGCCGCCGCAATGGCCGAGGCATCGGCAGGCTGCGGAGCCGGGGCTGATTTGCCGCCTCGGCGTCTGGGCGTCAGTTCGGGCATAGGGAGAAGTGCGATGTCGAGCAGACCGGATGCCAGCAGGTCGAGCGAATGGCGCTGATCTGGCTGCAGCAGATAGTGTGCCAGAGTGACATCATAGAAATTGCACAATGCCGGGGTGTGGCCATCGCGCTGCAGCGCAGCCATGACATAGAGCAGTTTTGAGGCATCGGTGACTTTGCGGATATCCGGCCGGGCCAGAATGTCGAGCAGGCAGGTCTGGGCGTCGCCACAGGCGGCGTCAAGATACCATACCTTCCCGTCGGCCATAGCCACTGCCGTCCCGACCCATCGGCATGTGACATCATTGTCGCCTTCGGTGACTGCGAATACCCCCACTTCCCTTTCAGGCATCACGGCTTCCTGAAGACGGCGCAGCGCATCGGCTGAATCCACAATCACCGGCTCCGACGGTGTGGCCGGAAGCGGAATGTCAGCCACTTCGTAGGCAGAAGCCGTGTCGGATTCATTGTCGAAGTCAAAGAGAGACGAGGGGAAAGACGTGGATTCAGACTGAGAGCTCCCGGCTTTGGCGTCAGAGGGTTCGGATATCGACTTGGCAGGGGCATCGGAACCGGCCACGCCGATGCGGCGCCGCACCCTGTCGGCGAGCTGGCGGAATTCCAGCCGGTCGAATATCTCCATCAGCCGGTCGAGGTCAGGCTCTTTCCGTATCAGCGACTCCGGGTCGGCCCCGACAGGGACATCTGTGCGGATAGTGGCCAGGAATTTTGAGAAACGAATCTGTTCGGCGTTTTCCTCTATTTTCTTGCGCAGAACCCCCTTGAGGCGGTCGGTGTGGTCGAGAAGCTGCTCCACTGAGTCGAATTCGGCGATTAGCTTCGCCGCCGTTTTCTCCCCCACACCCGGACATCCGGGGATATTGTCGATTTTATCGCCCATCAGTGCCAGAAGGTCGATCACCTGCGAAGTCCGGCTTATGCCGTAGCGCTCGCAGATCTCCTTCTCGCCGCGCAATTCGAAGTCCTGCCCGCGGTAGGCCGGTTTGTACTGTATCACCGATTGGCTTACGAGCTGCCCGAAGTCCTTGTCGGGGGTCATCATATAGGTTGTGAATCCTTCAGCCTCGGCACGCCGTGCCATTGTGCCGATCACATCGTCGGCCTCGAAATCAGGCACTTCAAGTATCGGGATATTGTAGGCGCGTATGATATCCTTGATTATAGGCACGGATATTTTGATATCCTCGGGAGTCGCCTCACGTTCACCCTTGTAGTCGGCGAAGGCACGGGAACGGAACGTGGGTCCGGCCGGGTCGAAACAGATGGCAATATGCGATGGATTCTCCTTGCGCAGAATTTCTTCGAGGGTATTGACGAAACCGAAGATAGCTGACGTGTTAAGCCCGTCGCGAGTGATTCGCGGAGCTTTTATAAGGGCGTAGTATGCACGGAAGATGAGTGCGTAGGCATCGAGTAGGAACAGTCTGTTTTCCATATTCTTATTCGGTTTTAGGCTTCTTTTGAGCCGGGCGGTGGCAGCTTCGCAGGAGAGAAGTGCTGCATCGGTGCAAAGAAGTGATCAGTGGAGAAGAGAAGCTGAGGGGGCGTAAAAACGGAGAAAGGAGGATGTGCTGGTAGTGGGGGGAGAATGGAGAAGGGAGAGAATCAGATATCATCGAAGAGAGTGGGCTGGCATGGCTTGTAGCTGCGGCGGTGATGAGGGGTGAGCCCGAGGCGCAGTATCGCTTCGCGATGCTCGCGGGTGGGGTATCCCATGTTGCGTTCCCATCCGTAGCCGGGGAAGCGGTCGGCAAGACGTCGCATATAGGCGTCGCGGTAGGTTTTGGCTAAAATCGACGCTGCGGCGATGCTCATGTATGTGGCGTCGCCATGCACTACGGTCGAGTAAGGTATCCCCCTGTAGGGTGAGAATTTATTGCCGTCGACGAGTATATGCTCCGGTACGGCCTTCTCGCCTCCGGTGATTTCGGGAATGTTGGGGTATGGAGAAGGGAAAATGCGTAGCCATTTCAGTCGGTCGAGAGCCCGTTGCATTCCGGTGATTGAGGCGCGTAATATGTTTATACGGTCAATCTCCTGAGGCCCCACCATCACCACGCTCCAAGCCAGAGCCTCATCCTCAATTATCGGACGTAGCTGCTCGCGTGTGACTTCGGAGAGCTGCTTGGAGTCATTTAGCAGTTCGCATTCGAAGTCGGGAGGGAGAATGACGGCAGCGCAGGCCACAGGTCCGCAGAGGCATCCTCGTCCGGCCTCGTCGCATCCTGCTTCGGCCACACCCTGATGCATATAGGGTAGGAGGCTCATCGGTCGCGTGCGATTATGAATTCGAAAAGGTCGGCGAAAGCGCGGCGCCATTCCGAATCGGGATAATTCTCAAGTATGGTGTTTCCCCGGCGTTGCAGCCTACGCATATATTCGAATGCATAGTCGATTCCACCTTCAGCTTTTGCAAACTCCACAAGAGTATCGATTTCTTCGGTCGAGAGGTCGCCCCGGCGTATTAGTCCGCGCATTTTTTCGGCGCGACAGGAAGTAGAGTCGGCGCGCATGGCGTAGAGCAGGGGCAGCGACACTTTCCCTTCGCGCAGGTCGTTGCCGGTGGGCTTGCCTATGCGGGGGTCGTCGAAATAGTCGAATATGTCATCGCGTATCTGGAATGCGATTCCGAGCAATTCGGCGTAATCCACCATCGGAGCGATCTGTGCGTCGGATGCTCCGGCAGTCTGAGCCCCCATTCTGACACAGTTCATGAACAGAGACGCCGTCTTTTTTCGGATCATGTCGATATAGCTCTGCTCATCAAGATTGTGGTCGCGGGCATTGCATATCTGGTCTACTTCGCCGAGCGAGAGTTCCTTCCCGAGAGCCGAGAGCGCGGATATCACGGCGAGATGGCCGGTGCGTATCCCGGCGGCAAGGGCATTGCTGACGAAGAAATCGCCTACGAGCACAGCGAGATGGTTTCCCCACACGGCATTGACCGTATCGACACCTCTTCTCAGTAGCGTCTCATCGACCACATCATCATGTATGAGCGAGGCGTTGTGGAGCATTTCGAGTGCGGCTCCGGCATGTAGGGTGTCGTCGTTGACACCGCCGAAGAACCGGGCACTGAGCATTACGAGCAGAGGGCGTATCTGTTTCCCTTTTACGGAGAGATAGCTCTCGACGATACGGTTCATCAGCTCGTTGGGTGTGGCCAGATGGGAGCGCATGATTTCATTCATGCGTTCGAGATCGGGGGCCAGACGGTTTATTATATGGTCGAAGTGCTGCATCAGAGTGCAAAAATAGCAATAATTCTGCAATCGCGGGCTATCAGGCCGTTGAAAAATGGCAGTAAGAGGGGAAAAACGGGTTTCGACGGGTGCGGCGGCTGCCATCGGCCGTCGATGTCAGCGCATTCCCCACAGTAATTTATGTCGCAGAGTGTCGGCAAAGGAGTCGTCGCGGCGGCGTATGACGCGTGGCGCGAAATCGGCTCTTGTGACGGTGATGGCCGACCCTTCGGGCATCAGGAACGACACCCCGTCGAGACTGACGCGGTAGCGGGGTGATCGCGAGGTGGTGCGCGCCCGCACCACACTGTCGCCCGATGCCACGACCGGACGCGCGGTCAGCGTGTGCGGAGCGATTGGAGCCAGGCATATGACGTCGAGGTCGGGAAACAGTATCGGGCCACCGGCCGAAAGATTGTATCCGGTCGAGCCGGTGGGGGTGGATATCAGCAGGCCGTCGGCCAGATAGTCGGCAAGGTAGTTGCCGGAGAGTCCGACGTTGACGCTGATCATTGATGCTGTCTCTTCTTTAAGAATCGCCACTTCGTTGAGGGCATATGGCAGGCGTGGCAACAGATTACGGTCGGCCTCATCGACATCCACCCGCAGAGCCATGCGTGATTCCACTTCGGCATCTCCGTCGAGCAGCATCTGTGTCAGCATCTCTGTCTCGGCCGGGTCGTAGCCTGAGAGAAACCCGAGATGCCCCGTATTGATGCCGAGCACCGGAGTGCGGAGCCGTCCTATCCAGCGGGCGGTGCGCAGGAAAGTGCCGTCGCCCCCTATGCTGATGGCAGCTCCGGCATCGGCCGGAGGCTCATCTACAGACTCACAGGGAGCTGTCGCTATGCCGTGGGATGTGAGATAAGAGGCGAAACGCCTTTCCACGGCAAGCCGGATGCCTCGGTTGCGCAGGGTGTCGAGCAGATGGCGGATATGGTGCAGATAGTCGGCCTGATGTGTGTTGCCGGCTATGGTGAGGAGTCTTACCGGTTCAAGTCTTGGCATATATATTTTCGATTCGTCGGATGAAGTGTGGCCATGCCAGAGATTCGGCATAGCGTCGGGCCGCAGCCTCCCCCATGCGTTGGCGCAGCTCTTTGTCGGCATATAGTGTGCGCATAGCCTCGGCGAGCGCGCGTGGATCGGACGTGGGCACCTCGATGGCCTCCAGTCCCGGGGTGAGATATTCCCCCTGGGCGCCGTTGAATGTGCATATCTGCGGGCGCCCGGCGGCCATGTATTCAAGATTGGCCATGCCGAAGGCTTCGGGCACCGACGACGGGAGCACACCGAAGTGACATCCCGGGATAAGGCTTGCCGGGTCGGTCGGATTGCGGCTCCAGTCGATGGAGTCCATCACGCCGAGCGAGATGGCTGTGCGGCGCAGAGTGTCGGCATAATCGGGGTCGCCGGTGCCGGCGATTCGCAGACGCATACGGGTGTCGCGCAGATGTGTCATGGCGTGAATCAGCGTGTCGAGCCCTTTGCCGTGGCGCAGTGTGCCGTGATACATGGCCGTGATGGCGCCCCGCTGCGGCTCGGCCGTGGGCGCGGGGATATTGCTGCGGCTGTTGTAGGCCACGTATAGGCGGGCCGTGTCGAGCGGATAGCGCCCGTGCGGCCACGTGCTGAGGAATTCGCGGCGCGAAAATTCCGACACGAATATGTGCGCGTCGACGTGGCGGTAGATAAACCGTCGCAGCATATTGTCTTTTGCCGGTTCGGAGATATGGCGTGTCACGATGATGCGCACATCCGAGCGCCCGGCCATCCGCCGGGCCAGTATGGCGGTCAGAGCGTCGCGGTAGCGGTGGACGTGCACCACCGTCGCTCCCCTCTCGCCGGCCTCGATCAGAGGCCGCAGGGCGAGAGAGGAGAATAGGTCGGGGTAGTCGCGCAACGGGGCGTGGCGTAATGGCACTCCGGCCTCGGCAAACTGTGAGTCGACGGCCTTTGCGTCGCGGGTGAGGGCCACTACATCGCTCCCCGCCTCCACGTAGTGGCGGCAGATGTCGAGTGCGTAGCGCTGAGCGCCTCCCATCGAGTTGCCGTGTACGATGTGTATGATGCGCATCCTGATGCAGATGTATATATTGGTAGGAATATAGAGCCTGCCTGAGGGGGGCGGGCAGGTGCGCGCTCAGTTCTTTGCAGTGAGCATCATGCGCAGGTCGACGGCCGGGAGCTGCACGAGCGAGGCCACGAGCTTGTCGACGAGTTTGCCGTGGAATGTCACCATCCCGGCCTGCACGCCGGGCGAACTGAGCAGCATCTTCTCGAATCCCCCCTTGATGGTCATCTCGTCGAAGAAGTTGACCAGCACGTTGCTCATGGCCATTGCCACCGTGCGTGGCACCGACGAAGAGGGGTGCGTGTCCTTGAAATTCATCACGAAGGCCGAATCTTTCATCACCATATTCAGCTTCTTGGGGAATTCGAAGGGGCGTGTGGTGGTGCCCATGATGAGCACATCGGCGGTCTTGCACTTATTGTAGAGCACTCGCGGATGTATGGAGAGAGTGGTCAGCGAGTCTCCGCAGAACTGTCGTGCGGCCTGCAGCACCGACACATCATTGTTGATCAGAGTCACCGATGCGCCGGCTGCGATTGCCGCGCGGGCGGCATAGAAACAATCCTGTCCCTCGCCGATAATCAGCACCTCGCAGGGGTTGATGCCGGCCACACCGGCCAGCAGCACACCCTTTCCGCCACCGAGGTATGAAAGATGCTCCTGGGCATAGAGAATGGCAGCCCGGCCGTCGATTTCATAGATGATATTGGCGAATACCGGGTCGTCATTGAAGGAATACATATTGTCGAACACGGCACACGCTATGTTGCGTTCCAGCAATGCCTTTACGGTGTCTTTGCGGTAGAGCTGCTCGCCCATCATGCACAGCAGGACGGAGCCGGGGCGCATACGCAGTATGTCGTCGGTGCGCAGCGGCACGTAGCTCAACACAATCTTCGATTTCAGAGCCTCCTCCCGGCTTACGATTTTAGCGCCGAATTCGGCATAGGCCTCGTCGGAGAATGAGATGTCGACTCCGGCCCCCTCCTCTATATTGATTTCGATTCCGGCCGAAGTGAGGAGTCCGCACCCTTCGGGTGTCAGCAGGAATCTGGTTTCTTCGTCGTCGGCGTAATTGGCCACGACACCGATGGAATGCTGTCCGTGTTTCTCGGTTGGAGTGATAAGCTTGAGCTCGGGGTCAAGCACATTGATATCAGGATGATCCATAGCGTGTTGGGGTATTAGTCGGCGCGGATGTGCCGTCATCGTAGTCGGCCCGGAGGAGAGGCGCGGGGTTAAGGGGTGACGTCCCGGCATAGCCGCGTCGGTGGGATTGTGTTGTGTCGGTTATCGTGTTATCGTGTCATCGTGGGGTGATGGTGAAGGTGATTGTGCCGCGGGCGGTGCGTGCTTTGCGCGAGTCGACCGGTTGCCAGCGGGCCTTGCGCGCGGCCTGCTCGCAGGCCGCGCGCAACTGCGATGT
>DKWX01000041.1 GCA_002491945.1 Porphyromonadaceae bacterium UBA7141 | reverse complement strand
CATCGAGAAGGGTCGTACCCTCCTCAAAAAGTAAGCCGGACACTCCATCTGCTCCCAAAATACTCAGCGCCGCCCCCTGCCGGGAGCGGCGCTGACTGTATATCGCGAGTGCCTTTCCGGATTTTTAGCCCATACCCGCTACTGCGGTGGATATACTGCCATTTTTGCCGGAAGCAGTCCAAAATCAACGGCTTTTCATCGCTGACATTCTACAGAGAAGCTGCCGCTTTCAAAAATTCAGTCATAATTTGTTTTGTTCGGGTAAGGCAACTTCTTAGTATATCGTCTGTAATACGCTTCATTCAGGGAAGCGGGATTAAAACTGTCAGTAACCTGTATAAATCTCAATTTCGAAATAGCGGGATGACATTTTTTATACTCTTCAGGTACCTCCTCATCATCAATATACGGAGCGGAACCCCTGTTTACCCTAATATCATCCTCTCTGTTTTTATTATACAGATTTACCTGCCAGAAGCGCTCGCGTCCGGATGTATTGGGTGGTATGTTGAATGTAAAGGTATTCCTACCCGTTTCCACCCATCCCGCATCGGCAAGATGAAGACTATCGTAATGACACACAATGGTATCTGTGACAAGATATATATCCTCGGCTACCATTTCATAATAAGCAGGTGCCTGTAAATCCAACATCACCCCCTTGGAAGA
Source organism: Porphyromonadaceae bacterium UBA7141 (assembly GCA_002491945.1). Classification (GTDB taxonomy): domain Bacteria; phylum Bacteroidota; class Bacteroidia; order Bacteroidales; family Muribaculaceae; genus Lepagella. Next base: position 31,018 of record DKWX01000041.1, on the reverse strand, counting down.
TACAGGGAAAACAATCCCCCCGACCAGTTGCAGATAACATTGCATATTAATGTCAGGCATACGGTAGTGCCAACAAGGACCACCGGGTGCCCACGGACAAAAAAGTGTATCCAGTGCATCAATACTGATATCTGAATCATTAGGTAGCAAAATACAATCAGCACACGCGAGCCGACTACTGCCCTTCTCTTTGCATAGCTGCCGGTAAGTAATCGGTTTCGGTGATCCTTCTATCCATTTCCCTACAATCTGCTTCTGGGTAAGCAGCCGATTTTTCCCGAACCGACTGTTTACGGCACATCCGCAGAACAGCAGAGCCAATACCGAAATCACCGCTACCCGCATTCCTGAATTTCCTGCTGGCATAACTTATAGCTTTTTTTTCAGGATATCACCGCCAAAAACAGCCTGACACAGCAGACCATATCCAGACGGTGATACCCCTTTGTTTCTATACTCTCATTTATTTAATTGATACCGACACTTTTACAGTATTAGGGAAACATCCTCCAAAAACCCTCCAATCTTCATATACTTTAGGCATTTTTACTCCTGTAGGCCAAACCCCTTCAAGGTTAACCTTATTAGAAAATGGATCATATTGTACAGCATCAAGTTTATTGGCATCCTTCAAATACACATACCATCCATTTAATACACTATCCTTCGTTCCCCATACACAATGCCACATCGGAAATGCCTTGGAATATATTGGACTTCCGGAAGGGGCAGGGTGAATGGCGGGCGGAGCGGAGTGCGCTGAACAGTCAGGAGCGGTAGCGATGCCGAAGCAAGCGGTCGAGCAGGGAATCTGGAAGGAGAATGGCGAGTAGGGCAGCGGCGCGGTTGAGCGGGCGCACACGCGGATTGCGGAGACTCGCCGGCGAATGGGTGGCGATTACTTCGCGACATTGACGGATGTAGCCCTCGCGCTCACTGCCCGCAAGGGCAGACGGATTATTGAGCAACAGACCAAGCATATTGAAGGCCGCCGAAAGACGGCGGTCGCAGGCGGCTCTGATAAGCCCTTTATCCCCGTGGCGGCGCATGTGAGCCTCAATCCCTTCCGTGATATCCAACACATCCAGACGCCGGGGATTGAACGTATGGATTATGCTCCCGCTGCGCTGGCGGTAGAGATACACCACCTTACTGCTGCACACATAATTGGATGCCCGTATAGCCACTCGATGAAACACATACAGATCCTCATATAATCGGCCTGCCGGAAACCTGATTCCGGCAAAGAGATTCCGGCGGAAGAGTTTGCCGGAAAGCGACGAGGATACCAGAGTCTGATAAAGACTGCTCTCCACAGCTCCACGACCATCAAAAGCGATCACACGCGGATTCTCGCGACTCTCAGTCACACAACTCATCACCTTATCATCGTCACCGTCCGGATAACAGAGTATACGCCCTTCGGCCACATCGGCTCCGGTCGACTCTATTATAGAGAAGAGATAGATGAGTGCATCGGGGGGGAGCAGGTCATCAGAGTCCAGAAAGAGAAGATACTCCCCGCGCGAAGCATCCAACAGGCGGTTGCGTGCCTCTGCCACCCCCTCGCCGGGGCTGCTGAATATTCTTACATCACCCCCCTCCGGGCGCACTCCGGCATGACTCTGCAGCAGACTCGGCGTGGTATCGATGCTGCCATCATCGAGAAGGAGGAGTTCCCAGTCGGTGAAGCTCTGCGCATAGAGCGATGCGAGAGTGGCCGGCAACCATGCGGCCGAGTTGCAACAAGGTGTGAGAATGGATATTTTAGGCCGGCCGGTATTCATTTATAGTATATATTCATGCAATTGACGATAGAATTCCCAAAGAGCGATTCCGGCCGATACACTCACATTGAGCGAGTGCTTTGTGCCGTGCATCGGTATCTCTACTGCGGCATCGGCGATGTCGACGATACGCTGGTCGACGCCGCTCACCTCATTGCCCGCCACCAGCAGCATCCCCGCCGGAGCCTCCTGCAGGGAGGGAAGGCGGAGCTGCTGCAGCGGTACGGAATTATGGGTCTGCTCAAGCACATACACTCGCACCCCCTCATCCTTCAGTCGGCACACCTCCTCAAAGGCATCGGGCACATGACGCCAGGCCACACTCAGTTCGGCGCCGAGAGCAGTCTTCGATATTTCCGGCGAAGGGGGCACCGGGGAGATGCCTGCCATCACCATCTCCGCCACGAGAAAGGCGTCGGCAGTGCGCAGCATCGACCCTACGTTCTGGGCCGAGCGCACATTGTCGGCCATCAGGCGGAGCGGCAGTTTGTGCAGTTGGCGATACTCCCCGATAGTGCAATGCGTGAGTTCAAGAATGTTTTTCTTGCTTCGGTCAGTCATCGTTCAGGAAAGCTCAAGCATACGGTCGATGGGGCGCAGGGCGCGTGCGGCAAGCTCGGGATCCACCTCGATGACCGGGGCCTCATTTAGCAACGCTTTGTAGACTTTCTCCAGCGTATTGAGCTTCATGAAGTCGCATTCGTTGCACTGGCATTCCGAATCCTCGGCCGGGGCCGGGAGGAAAGTCTTGCCGGGGCATTCGCGCTGCATCTCGAAGAGAATTCCGCTCTCGGTGACCACGATATACTCCCGAGCCTCATCAGTGCGTGCGAAGTCGAGCAGAGCGGCCGTAGAGCCGACCTTGTCGGCAATCAGCTGGAGAGGCTTGCAGCACTCCGGATGCACCAGAATCTTAGAGCCGGGATGCTCCTTCTTCATCTTCACGATAGCCTCGAGCGAGAAGCGCTCATGCACGTGGCAGGCTCCGTCCCAGAGGAGCATCCGCCGGCCGCAGACACTGTTGATATATTCACCCAGATTCCGGTCTGGACCGAAGATGATTTTCTCATCAGCCGGAAGCGATTCTATAATCTTGCGGGCATTGCCTGAAGTCACTACGATATCCGTATGCGCCTTCACGGCCGCAGAGGTGTTGACGTAGCTGATTACCGTATGGTCGGGATGGGCGGCGGTGAATGCGGCAAATTCTTCCGGGTCGCAGCTGTCGGCCAGCGAGCAGCCGGCCTCCATGTCGGGCACCAGCACCTTCTTTGCCGGACAGAGAATCTTGGCGGTCTCTCCCATGAAATGCACACCGCACATCACGATTATGTCGGCATCGGTCGAGGCCGCCTTGCGTGCCAGGGCAAGTGAGTCGCCTATGAAGTCGGCAATCTCCTGAATTTCCGGACGGGTATAATAATGGGCCATGATCAAGGCATTCTTCTCTTTTCTGAGACGGTCGATTTCCTCTTTAAGTCGGACCTGTGACGCTTCCATTTTTATTGGTTTTTATATATATGATTTTAAAATTTAAAAATTAAAAAACTCAACAACAACAATAAAGGGTGTCAATAAGTGTCCATAACTTTCCGGCTGAAAATTTGCAAATGTCGTTATTGTCAGTCCGAATAGGAGTTATTGACATGTTATTGACAACCACCTGCGCTAATTATCAATACAATACGCAGATTATTGACAATCTTGTTGAGATGGCAAAGTTAGTGATTTTATTCGGAATAAGGGGTAAAAACCTGTAGAAAACCTGCTCAAAACCCTGTAAGTTATCGACAGGGGTGTCAATAGTGTGGCTGCAGATGAGGCAGGTGTAAAAAAAAGATGAAATCCAAATTTTTCGACTTTAAGTTATAAATCAGTTTTTTACATGGTTATCATCAGGTTATAGACAGGGTTTGCAGGGGTTATCGACAGGTTATTGACAAGTTATTGACAGGGGTGCCTACATGGAATTCTCTTGTCGGACTCATTTGGACCGTAATCCGGGGTGTGTGGCAGCGGTCGTTTTGCCTTCATGTCGCGGTGGTCTCCGTATGGCGGAAGTGGGGTCGCCGGGTGTATGCCACTTAAATGAAGGAAGCCGGAATATAAAAAATGGAATGCCTCTTTTATGTGTAGGAAAAAAGGAGTATATTTGTAAAATTTTAAATGATACTTTAGAGATGAGATTCAAAAGAATATTATTGAAACTCTCGGGCGAGTCGCTGATGGGAGAACAGGGATATGGTATCGACAGCCATCGGCTCGCATCATATGCCGCCCAGATCAAGCAGGCCGTGGAGAGCGGCGTGGAGGTGGCCATCGTCATCGGCGGCGGCAATATCTTCAGGGGGCTGAGCGGTGCCTCGAAGGGGTTTGACCGCGTGAAGGGCGACCAGATGGGGATGCTCGCCACGGTGATAAATTCGCTCGCGCTGAGTTCGGCTCTTGAGGCCATCGGGCAGCCGGCCGTGGTGCTTACGGCCATCGGGATGTTCCCGATCGGTGAGCCGTATTCCAAATGGCGTGCCATCGAGGCCCTGCGCCAGGGGAAGGTGGCCATCATCAGCGGCGGCACCGGCAACCCTTATTTCACGACCGACACCGGTTCGGCGCTGCGTGCCATCGAGACCGAGGCCGACGTGATGCTCAAGGGTACCCGCGTAGACGGCGTATACACCGCCGACCCCGAGAAAGACCCCACCGCCACACGCTTCGACGAGATCAGTTACGATGAGGTGCTGAGCCGAAATCTAAAGGTGATGGACCTCACCGCCACGGCACTTTGCAAGGAGAACGGAATGCCGATCTACGTGTTCGATATGGATTGCGAAGGCAATCTCGCGAAGATGCTTGCAGGTGAGAATATCGGCACCTACATCCACCCCTGAGCAGTCGGCCGGCTACCGAGATTGATATAGCGGTATTTAGCAATGCTTAGATGATAAAAACATATAAAAACACCATAAAATGGAACTGAAAGAATATCTTCAGAACGCCGAAGACTCCATGCAGCTTGCAGTGGAATATCTCGACGACACACTGTCGCATATCCGCGCCGGCAAAGCCTCGGCGCGTCTGCTCGACAGCATACGAGTGAATTATTACGGGTCGATGGCTCCGGTATCGAATGTGGCCAATGTAAGTGTGCCCGATGCCCGTACGATCGCCATCACACCTTGGGAGAAGGGTATGTTCAAGGAGATCGAGAAAGCCATCATTAATTCCGACCTCGGCATCATGCCGGAGAATAATGGCGAAGTGATACGTCTCTCCATCCCCCCGCTTACCGAGGATCGCCGCAAGGCTCTGGTGAAGCAGTGCAAGAGTGAGGCTGAGAACGCCAAGGTATCGGTGCGCAACGCACGCCGCGACACTATCGACGCACTGAAGAAGGCCGTCAAGGCCAACGGTATGCCCGAGGATGTGCAGAAGGATGGCGAGGCAAGTGTGCAGAAGCTGCACGACCGCTACATCAAGAAAATCGATGATGCATTCGCCGAGAAGGAGAAGGAAATCCTCACCGTGTAATGCAGCGTATGCAATTGCATGATGATGCATAAAACGGTATAACTGTCCATGCATCCCGACAAATAAAAATCCGGTCGTCGCGACTGTCGCGACGGCCGGATTTTTATGATTACGTATTTCAGCCGGAGAGGGAGGCGGAGAGGGCGGAGAGGATGGATAGATGGGAGAAATGGAGAATAAAAGGAGAGGAGGAGTGGGCGACTCAGAGGGTGGCCGGGCGGGTGTCGGTATCGGCAGTTAGGGGGGCCTCGGCCCCGGCATCCTCATGATGGATATGACGGTCGGCAAGCTGCACGATACGGAAGCCTGTCACGGCTATGAGCACACTCATCAGCGGGCTCAGATAATTGAACACGCAATACGGCAGATACGTCAGCGTCGGCACGCCGAGCACCGACGACTGAGTGACACCGCAGCTGTTCCAGGGTATCAGCACCGAAGTCACCGAAACCGAATCCTCAAGTGTGCGGCTCAGCAGACGCCCCTCAAGTCCGAGTCGGCGGTAGAGCGAACGATACATGTTGGCTCCTATGATAATGGATAGATACTGGTCGGCCGTGGCACTGTTGAGGAAGAGTCCGGACGCAGCCGTGGCGCCTACGGCACCCACGCGGTTGCGTATCAGCGATGTGAATGCTTCGGTGATGCGAGAGAGCATCCCGGTGCCCATCATTGCGCCGCCGAATACCATTGCACTCATTATGAGCAGCACTGTAGGGAGCATCCCTTTCATTCCGCCGGTGGCCACAAGAGTGTCGAGCGCCGTGTCGCCGGTGGCAAGAGTGGTGTCGGTCAGAAGCACCTGAATGGCGGTGCGCACCCCGCCGTAGAGTCCGCTCCCGCCGATTGATGCGGCGATATGTGGCTGGAATACGAATATACCGGCCAGTCCGAGCAGAGTGGATGCTCCAAGAGTAAGGAGCGTGTTGACCCGCAGTGCTATAAGCACTACCGTAATGACCGGAATGGCGAATATCCAGGGGTTAAGATTGAATGCCCCCTCAAGAGCGGCAGTCATGGCGCTGCGGGTTCCGGCGGCCGTGAGCGGCGACACATATCCGGCTATGGCGAATATTATCAGAGCAATTGCCAGAGAGGGAATCGTGGTGATAAGCATATACCGGATATGTGTGAAGAGGGGCACTTCCGAAGATGTGGATGCCAGTACGGTAGTATCAGAGAGGGGTGAAATCTTGTCGCCGAAGTAGGCGCCTGATATGATGGCCCCGGCAATCCAGCCGGGAGAGAAGCCGAGCAGGGTGCCGATACCCATGAAGGCCACACCGATGGTGGCGATGGTGGTCCAGGAACTTCCGGTGAGTATAGATATGAATGCGCAGACGCAACATGCCGTGAGCAGGAACATGGGCGGGTGGATGTGGTGCAGTCCTGTCTCAATCATCATAGGCACAACGCCTGAGAGCATCCATGTGGCGGCCACAGTGCCGATAAGCATCAGGATAGGCACGGCCGGCACTGTCTGTCGAGCCGATGTGTGGAGTCCTTCGATGAGCGCGCGCGGATGGAATCCGCCTGAGGCAATGCCGGCAATCAGTGATATCGCTGCGGCTGTCAGAAGCAACGCATAACTGTAATCGGCCACGAAGTCCGAACCTTTGATGGCGAGTGCGGCTATCACGCCGGACAGCAACGCGGCTACCGGCAGCACCGCCACCCACAGGGGGAGGGGTCTTTTCATCAGATTATCTCGTTTACCTTAAGAACGGCAGCCGCATCGGATGGGTGTGAAGCTGCCTGATTATTATACTGTCAGTATGTGAAGTGTGGCTGAGTGTGCCAAACCTAACATCTTTCTTTATTGTTGAAATAACGGATTCCTCCGGCTGATTTATATGTATGGCCGCAGGCTCCGGGCGGCCATATAACTCTTATTAACTAAACTTGCGGTCGGTGAGCGGCCTGCGGTTTTTATAAAGGTACTCTCTGTTATGAATTTCTTTATTGGCATATTGCGTCAGAATCCCGCTATCGTTTTGTTTCTGACTGTGGGGCTGGGCTTCCTGCTCGGTAAGCTGCGCTATCGTAATTTCTCGCTTGGTCCGGTGACGGCGGTGCTGATTGTGGCTATTTTTGTCGGACAGTTGGGTATCTCGCTGTCGGGCCAGATAAAGACGGTGTTTTTCATGCTTTTCCTGTTTGCCGTGGGCTACAGTGTGGGGCCTAAGTTTTTCCGTTCGTTAAAGGGAATGGGGCTGAGGCAGGTGCTCTTTGCGGTGATAATGAGTTCTTGTTGTTTCGGCTCTGTATTTCTAATGGCATGGCTGATGGGATACAACAAAGGTGAGACGGTGGGGATGTTTTCCGGCTCGCAGACATGTTCAGCCCTGCTTGCCGTGGGTGGAGATGCCATCAGCAATTCGAATGTGGCGGATAATCTGAAGAAAAGCATGATCGACATCCTGCCGGTATGCTATGCCGTGACTTACGTATTCGGCACGCTGGGCACCGTGATAATACTCGGCACGATAGGCCCCATGATGCTCGGCGGACTTGACAAGGTGAAACTCGAGGCCGCGCGCCTGGAGGCGGCGATGAACGAAGCCAGCTGGAAGTCGGATCCGGTGAATATCAACGCGCTTCGCACGGTGGCGTTCCGCACGTTCCGTGTGGAGAAGCCATATTTCATGAACGGGCATTCGGTGCATACCGTCGAGGAGTATCTGCGTGCGATGGGGAAGGTGCTGTATATCGATCGGATACGCCGACCGGACGGGTCGGTGGAGATACCCACGCCGCAGACTATGGTGCGGCAGGGTGATACGGTGGTGGTGTGCGGCCGCAGAGAGTATCTGATCCAGAATACGGGGCTGCTCGGGCCGGAGGTGGATGATTCCGAACTTCTGGAGTATCCGGTGGAGCGGATTCCGGTGCTGGTGACTTCGCGCAAGGTCGACGGGCATACGGTGGCGCAGTTGCGCGACCATCCGTCGATGCGCGGCATAATGATAGAGGAGCTGCAGAGCAAGAAGGAACTGGAGGAGGTGACGCCGCAGACGGTGATACACCGTGGCGACACGCTGGTGCTGGTAGGGCGCAAGGAGGTGCTCCGCGAGGTGAGCAATCAGATCGGTGTGCTTGATGTGCCTACTACGAAGACCGACATAATGTTTGTGGGGCTGGCTATTTTCATCGGTGCCTTCTTGGGAGCGATTCCGCTGATTGTGGATGGCATACCGCTGAGTTTCGGCGTGAGCGGAGGTTCGCTGATAGGTGGCCTTGTATTCGGGTGGCTGCGCACGCGGCGCCCCACGATAGGATATATACCACAGCCGGCGCTGTGGCTGATGAATAATCTCGGGCTGAATACCTTCATAGCCGTAATCGGTATTGATGCGGCGCCTACGTTCGTGCAGGGTCTGCATCAGGTAGGGTGGGGGCTGCTCGGTGTGGGGGCTGTGGCCACGATGATTCCGCTTTTCATCGGTCTGCTTCTGGGGCGGTATGTGTTCAGGTTTAATCCGGCGCTGACTCTGGGTTGCTGCGCGGGCACGCGCACGTGTACGGCGGCTCTGGGAGCGGTGCAGGAGAACATAGGCTCCAATCTCCCCACGATGGGGTATACCGTCACGTATGCCGTCAGCAATGTGCTGCTCGTGATATGGGGGATAATCACGGTGGCGCTGATATGAGGGGTGGCGCAGCCGGGCCGGCGTATGTGGTCGCAATGCTGTGGCGGAATCAGTCGGGGTCGCGGCGTCCGGGGTGTGTACCGGAGTGGCGGCGGCGTATGTAGGTATGGTTGATACGGTAGATCCATATGGCGTAAAGCACAGCGAAAGCGATGGCCGCCAGTCCGGTGCATCCCCGGATTATGAGCATGGCGGTGCGCGGCAGGCTGAAAAACCAGTACAGCTGTATGACCAGCAGCAGGAAGCATAACGAGATGCATATGATGGCCGCGATCTTTATCCTGCGGTTGGCGGGGAGATTGCCGATCTCACGGTGCTCGCGGGCTCTTTGGTCAGACTCTTCGGTATGTATTATACTCATGGAATTAGGAATTTTAGGCTTTAGGCGGTAGGCTTTAGGAGGGAGGAATTAGGAATTGGGAGTGAGGTGTCGTGGTGTAATTATAACAAAAGAAACGGGGGATGTGCCGTATGCTGTATCAGCCGGCGCATCCCCCGTTTTTTGTCAGGTCTCCGGTAGGGAGACGGATTTATCTTACGATTGCGGCCTTGATCTGCTCTGCGATGTAGCGCACATCGTCGTCGGTGACCCATGGGCCGGCCGGCAGACAGATACCTACCTTGAAGAGGTCTTCCGACACGCCGTTGACGTAAGCCGGATTGGAGGCGTAGACGGGCTGGCGGTGCATCGGTTTCCAGAGAGGGCGCGCCTCGATGTTGGCCTTGTCGAGGGCCACGCGGAGTGCCTCGACGTTGGCGTTGGGTTGACAGTCGGTCACGGCGCTTGAAGCGGCGTGGGTCACTCCGGCCGCGCCACCCACGGCACCTGTGATGATACGGCCGTAGGCCTCTTCCTCACCCTTGATGCGGAGCGAGGGGGAGAGGGTGGCGGTGCACAGCCAGTAGTTGGATTCCATTTCGGGCGAGGGAGCCTGGTGCATTCTGAATCCCTCTACGTCGGCGAGCAGTTCGCAATAGAGCGCCTGCACGTGGTGATGGTGGGCGATGTGCTCGTCGAGGATGGTCATCTGGCCACGGCCGATGCCGGCGCAGATGTTGGACATGCGGTAGTTGTAGCCGATTGCCTCATGCTGGTAGTAGGGGTATGACTCGCGGGCCTGTGTGGCATACCAGAGTATGCGGCGACCTTCCTCCTCGTCGGGGCATATGAGTGCGCCGCCGCCGGAGGTGGTGATCATCTTGTTGCCGTTGAAGGAGAGCACGCCGAAGCGTCCGAACGTGCCGAGCACCTGGCCGTTGAAACGGGAGCCGAAACCCTCGGCGGCATCCTCGATTACGGGAATACCGTATTTCTCTGCTACGGCCATGATTTCGTCAATCTTATACGGCATACCGTAGAGGGCCACCGGGATGATGGCTTTGGGTTTGCGCCCTGTCTTTTCGATGCGGTCGGCGATAGCGCGGTCGAGCAACTGAGGGTCGATGTTCCAGGTATCGGGTTCGGAGTCCACGAATACGGGAGTGGCGCCAAGGTAGGTGACGGGGTGTGAAGAGGCACAGAAAGTGAACGACTGCACCATCACCTCGTCGCCCGGGCCTACGCCGCATGCGATCAGAGCGAGATGCACTGCGGCCGTACCGGCCGACAGGGCCACTACCTCCTTGTGGAGGGCGGGGGCATTGTCGCGATGGTTGACAAACTTTTCGAGGTCCTCCTCGAAACCGTTGACGTTCGGACCAAGAGGCACGACCCAGTTCTGGTCGAACGCCTCCTTTATGAAGTCCATCTCACGGCCCGACATATGAGCCAGGCACAATAATATTCTATCTCTCATCTTGCAAGGATGTAAATGTGCGTATTGCTCCGCACGGAATTGGATTGTCAGTACAATAAGGCCTCTCGGCAGTGGAATCACGACGTGGAGGGTCACAGATTGTGCATATATATATTATACAACAACTGTCACCCCATGAAAGGCACGGCAAATTTAACGAAAAATAATGATTGGGACAAATCCGGGGGTGGAAGAGGATGTGCGCAGTTCCGGTGATGCCGGGCCGTGTGCTGCCGTAATGTGGACGGCCCCCCCTTGCAGTGTCGGCATTGAGCCGGCCTGTATCTCAGGCATGACGGGCGTCGGAAGGTATAATTCCGGTTATTATTGGTGTGGATACAGGTGCGAGTCCGGTGTAGGGCTGATGTAAGGAAATCGGGATAAACTTTCGAAAGGGTAGATTAAACTTACAGCAAATAACCGAATCGTAATACGCTGATTATCAGCGTGAGTTTTGTAAAAGGCATGAAACTTTTGGGTTTGGCCGTAAACTTTAAAAGAGTTAATTTTGCAGCCGGAAAAATCAATTTATAAGCATCATGAAGATTCGATTTTGTGTATTTTCGATACTGTCGGTTTTTGTGTGTTGCTTTGGCAACGCACAAAAACTGAACTATGGAGCAGAAGCCGGATACCTGTATAACTGGCTCTCGGTAGAAGAATATAATGCTTCAGGACGGAATGGGTTTAAAATCGGAGGTCTGGTAGAATTTACCCTAAAGAATAATATATCTTTTGAGTCCGGTGTGACTTTTGTGAGGAAAGGGGGCGAAACCTGGGGTAAGAATCTATTGTCTATGGATGTATCCAGAGTCAAATTCTGCTCAATGGATTATATTCAGATACCATTGAACGCCGGGTATAAGTTTAGCTTTAATCACGGTTTTTCGGTAAAACCTCAGATAGGGCTGTATTATGCTGTAGGTGTTGCCGGTCATTCATTTGTAACCGGTATAGATTCTTATGGACAGCCGTACGAGGCAAGAACGTCAACATTTTCAAGCCATTTCAGACCTCCGTACAGATCAAGCAACCGAAGTGATTGGGGCTTATCTGCAGCATTGGAACTGGCCTACCGCCATGTAGGATTGAAGGTAGATTACGATTATGCATTAACCAACGCCACATATTATGGCAATGGTAAGCACCGCACCCTCTCCGTCACTGCAATCTACTGGATACGGTAAAACCGCCCATGTCAGCTGACTGCATATAAGGAATGGCACTCCATCGGAGCTGCCGGAATAGATGCGATGAGCAGGCTATTCCGGCAGCTCGTTGCTTTATAATGATTGCGTTATTAATGATTTTTTGTGTCGCAGTCAGGTCGTCTATCGGATGAAGATATGTGAAATTCTCAACAAATAATTTGGCGTATTAAACAGTATTTAGTAATTTTGCGGGCAAAACTTAAGACTAAATAAATTCCGCATATGAAACGACTCCTCGGCGGTGTATATGTAATGGTCAGCATCTGTGTGATCGTGCTCATGCAGGCCTGCAGCCCTCATTCGGCTGAATGGGCCAAGCTGGAAATGGCCGAGAGTCTGGCTGAAAGGAAAGCGGAGGCCGCACAGTCAGTTCTGGAACAGGTAAATACACTCAATCTGGATTACAGAGAGGATCAGGCGCGTTATGCCTTGCTGTGTGCAACGGTAGCGCTGGCCGAAGGGCGCGATTCTGCGATTTCAGCGAAGTCGATTCAGCCTGCCATCGACTATTATCTGCCGGATGGTGAGAATAGGGAGAAATTCCGCACTTATGTATGCAAGGGGTGTGTGGCACTGAGAAACGGTGACCAAGACCAGGCGATGGAGGATTTCCTCTATGCCGCGGAATATTATACGCCCGGGACAGATTCGCTCGTGCTGGCCCATCTGTTGGCCGAACAAAGTGTGCTCTACCGCCGGCAGTACAAACTGCGCGCAAGCATCGACAATAATATGAGAGCGGCCGGGATATTCTCTTCTTTCGGTAAATATCCGCAGGCTATGGACTGTTATGCAGCGGCACTGCATGGTGCGTTGCGTCTGACTGACCGCGATGTGGCGGATACGATCGTAGAGGAGTGCAGGCAACTGGCCGAAAGGTATCCGGCAAAGTCGGAGATGCTTGAGGCGCAATTGCTGGCGTATGACGTAAGATACGGTGAATTTCCGGAAGTGGCGGCTACGCTGGATGAACTGGCGGGAATAATGGAGGCCGACCACCGGCAGCTGCCGGTGGATCTGATGCTTAACATGGCCAACGGCTATGCCGCCTTAGGCGACGGTATGGCTGCCGCGAAGATACTCGGCAGGGTAGAGGGAGCCGGAGTGCCGCCCGATTCGATGGAATATCTGCCGGTGAAGGTGAATGTGCTTGAAGCGGAAGGTGAATACCGGGAGGCGCTGAGGATGGAGCGTATATATAATGGTGTGGCAGAGGCGTATCAGCGCAAATTGCGTTCGCATAAACTTATGTTTGCCGACGACCGGCACCGGATAGAGATGGTGCGAATGACGGAGCGGCGCCGGAATGACCTGATTATCAGCGGATGTGTGTGCGCCGTATTGCTGCTGGTGATACTGACCGGAGTATCCTACTGGTTTTATCTGCGGGGAAAGGAGCGCCGCCGGGCGGTGCAGGAAGAGAATGAGCGGTTGCTGTCGGATGGTGCGGAACTCAACCGCATGAATGAGCAGCTGGAGTCGAAGTATAAGGCATCGCGGATGCAGGGGAAGTCGCTTGAAGGAGAGCTTGACGTGCTCTATGACAAGGTAGAGGCCCTCTTGAATGAACGCGACCGGCTGAAGGGGGTGATTGCCGAGATGAAGAATGCCGGAGGGGACTCGCAGGGAGATGTATACCGCATGATGCTGGCTCTGAAATCGCAGATTGCCAAGAGTATCGCGCGGAATGAGGATTGCGCGCCGGCCTGTAAGGGCTGGATCGATTTGGTATATGGCGATAGAGATAAATTCATGGATTCGATACGGCTGGTATTCACGGCGTCGAATCCGGAGTTTATCACATATTTGCGCAGTCGCGATCTAACGGATACGGAGATAAATTATGTGTGCCTGTATGCTTTGGGGTTGCGTGGCAAGGAAGTGGGCAACTTCATGCAGTCGCGCAGTCATTATAATCTCAGCAGCCAGATCAGGAAGAAGCTCGGCATCGATGAGCATCAGACTAATCTCTCGATCTACGTGCTGAACATACTCAACGGGCATAACTTTAAGTCTGCCGGATAGCGGCAAAATAGAAGACCCTTGCGTTCACATTTTTTGTTGGAAGGGGGCTCAGACCGGAAGGGGGAGCCGGAATCAGCGCAGCCGGGAAGACAGAAGATGGGAGCCGGAGTCAGCGCAGGGTTGTGGTGCGGCGCAGGTAGTCAAGGAGCAGCTCTACCTGATGGCGGCGGTGGAAGGTGCGGATTTTATCCCAGTCGCGTGGCAACGCACGTCGCTCAGCCCACAAGCGGTGGCATTCGAGTATGGCGTTTTTGATGGCTGGGATATCATCTTCGTCTACAGCGAAGCCGGCTCGGGTTTCGGCAAGCAGTTCGCCCGGCACATCAGTGGGGTCGTAGATGGAAATTATGGGTTTGTTGGTGGCAAGATAATCGAGTAATTTGCCGGAGTAGACGCCGCGCCGTCCGTTGCGTTTGGAGTATACCATTACTAAGGTATCGGATTCGTAGATGGAGATACGCACTGCCTCATCATGGCTTACCATGGGGAGTATGCTGACATTCCGGCGGATTGCGTCAGGGATGTTGATTGGATAGGGATTCCCGACTATTTTTATCTTGGAGTCGGAGGGTATCCGGCCTTCGCTGATTAGTTCGGCGAAGGCCTTAAACCAGTTGTCGGGGGTGATGCCGTTGTAGAAATGGCCGAGATAGCTCATTGTAAACTGAGGCTGGAAGTAGCATTCGGTTACTTCGGGATAGTCATATCCGTTGCGTATTTCAAGAGCATTGCCATGGGCGGAGGCGCGGCGGATCATGTCGACTATAGGTGCCGACACTGAAAGCAGAAGATCAGACTTGTCGTAGATGCCCTGTATGCGCCGCCGATGATGTGGGAGCATAAACCAGTTGATATCCCAGCGTCGGGCGGAGGGGATTTTGGCTTCATCGCGGAAGTCGGCTATCCAGTAGATATCGGGGAAGCGTCGCTTAAGTCGTAGTCCGCTAAGTTGGGTGCCAATGCTGAAGGACCCGGTGGTGAGAAGGAGGTCGATATTCTTTTGCTTAATTATTTTTTTTGCCAGTTGTGTAAATCTGAATTCTTCTAAATATGCGGGGTGGAGTGTAATACGGAATAAGATTGACTGGATGAGACGCCGCAGTGTCCATCCGGAGAATCGTTCGAGATATGATTTGGTTATGTAAGCCGGGTAAATTGGGTCGGTGATGTAGTGTACGTCGCAACCGTGCCATTCGATTGATTTAGGGTGTACTCCGTCGGTGATTACAGTGACATTGTGTCCGGCTTCGCGCATATATCGAGCGAAGGCATTCATTCGGAATGCCGATATTATAGGAGAGGGATGAAAGTAGTGAGTGAGAATCAGTATATTCATATCAATCACTCGGGAATTAGAAATGATTATAGAGTGCAAATATAATAAAAAAACACCCAACTTTGACGGGTCAGGTGTGCAAAATTGGGTGTATATACAACAAAAGCCTGAATAATCAGGCTTTATTGCGGAGAGGACGGGATTCGAACCCGTGGTAGGATTGCTCCTACGTCAGTTTAGCAAACTGGTGGTTTCAGCCACTCACCCACCTCTCCTGATAAATCGTTTCTGATGTTTTATTATTGACCGTTCAGAGGCCTGTCGGCTGCTTCCAATCCGCCGTAGGTGCGTAATTGAATGACAGATGCCTCAAGTCGGGTGCAAAGTTAATACCTTTTTTTGTGTATTCCAAATTTTTGAGCGTTTTTTTTATGTTTTTTTTGCGTATATCACGTTGATGGAGCAAACTTTTGTTTTCGGGTGATGGCAGATGTATATGTGGTTTTGGACGGTTAAAGGCCGATTTTAAAGCCGTTTTATTTGTCAAAACAAAAAGTATTGTGTAAATTTGCGTATTAATGATTTAAACTGTATTCATTATGAAACATTTTTATCTGCGTGGTATAAAATATATGCTTGCCGCAGTTCTCGTAGCGGGGACTGTAGTCATGGTTTCGGCAGCCAACGAAATAAATGGTGAGAGATTTAAAGTCCGCAGGGCAAGACAGGTGCCTGCCCGCAACGTTGAGTCAGCTCCTGTGATGCGTCCGTCGTGGGAGCGACAGTATGTATATGAGGATGGTGAATGGGTGTATATGGGGGAGGTGCATTATGATTATGATGCCCGTGGCGCCGAGTTGCGCAGTGTGCTCTATGAAGACGATTTCGTTTCTACCGAAATATCGGAATATGATGAATATGGCAACCGGACTCTGCTTCTCGATATGGAAGGGGAAGGGGAGGACGCTGTCAACAGCTCGAAGCGTACGTATGAGTATGACCCGATTATACATGATTATTGCATCCGCCGCATGGGTTATGACTGGGACGGAAGCGAATGGCAGTCCAATTATTTCTGCGAGACTAACGACATCACCCGAAATGCCGATGGAAATATCACCGACATCATGAAATCGATACCCTACAGCGGTGTAAATGACATGGTGGAAGCCTATCACACAGTATGGGGATATGATGAGACGACAGGCAAGGCTGATACGTATGCCTACTATATGAACATGACGGCCGACAATCCGACCTGGAAGCTGTATCTTGATACGGAATACCGTGATATCAAATGGGACCGTACCGACGGTCAGCTCACAGATGATCTGCTCGCCATGATTGAAGGCCGCAACCGTCTGGCATCCGCTACGGTCTACTATGACGGGGAGCCTGACGGCTATGTGTTCGTAACGTATCCTGATGATGACCGTGATGGATATCTGATGCTTATGACAACTAACAATCCCGATGAAGTGGGAATGAGTGAGGAGCTGAAAGTATCAATCAATGAAGATGGGGTGAAGACATATGTCTTTACGCAGTCAGAGTATTATGATGAGGAGAGCGACGAAATTTCTTCCGAACCTACATATGTAATGCGCGAAGAGTATGCATTTGATGCCGCAGGCAATATCGTGAGAAACGAAATGTATGAGATGCTGCCTGATGAGGAGCTTATGCTGGTGAGCGGTCAGTTGTTCAATAATACGTATGACGCCGACGGCAATCTTATTGAGGTGCTGATGCGCAGTTTCCAGTATGACGAGGATACCGACACCGGCGAATATATGGATGAAAACCGTATAGAATATGGCGGCTATGTGGATGTCACGGCCGGCATGTGTGTCGTGAAGCGCGATGCCAATACTCTGAGGATGAACGGACTTACAGCTGTCGCAGAGGGATGCGGCATCGATGTATTCGCTGTAGACGGCCGCAGAGTGGCCGGTGGCAAGAATGCTGTGAGTCTTGAGGAACTTTCTTCAGGCATCTATGTGGTGCGTGCGGCCGGCGAGGCTATCAGGATACGCCGCTGATAATTGTCAGTACATAAGTAAGTGTTCAAATTTAAGCGATAGCAATTGAAAGGGAATCTTTTCTACAATCAGAGGCTTTTGCATAAATTAAATTTGGACACTTGCTTAGGTGTCTTATACACTTGATTGACTATACGGCATCATGCCGATGCCTTGAATCTGAACCATAATAAACTAAAATCAAAAAATTCCGCAAAATGAAAAAAATCTTCATGCTGCTTGCCGCCGGCGCTATGTCAATGCCGGTGATGGCTACCTATATGGAGGCCCCGGCCGCAGCCGACGAAGGAGTAGTGGTGCCCGACAGCACCGGTTTTAAATTTACGGATGTTAAGGTGCTGCCTACGACTCCGGTAAAAGACCAGAATAAATCAGGCACATGCTGGGCATTCTCGGGAATGTCGGCGCTTGAGGACGAAGTGTTGCGTCAGGGTGGTCCGGAACTCGATCTGTCGGAGATGTACTGCGTGCGCAACTGCTATATCGACAAGGCCAGAAAGTATATCCGCACCGGTGGTAAAATCAATTTCGCGCAGGGTGGCGGATTCGGCGATGTGCTTTATGCACTCGGCACCTACGGCACTGTGCCTGAGGAGGTGTACTCAGGTCTTAACTACGGCGAGGAGAAGCATTCGCATTATGAGATGGCCAATGCTTTGGAGGCATATCTCAATGTGATTCTCACCAATCCAAATAAGCGTCTCTCTACGGCCTGGCTTCCCGGATTCATCGGGATACTTGATGCTTATCTGGGCAAGGCTCCAGAGTCTTTCACTTATGAGGGGAAGACATACACTCCGCAGGAATATGCAAAGTCAATCGGGCTGGATGCAGCCCGATTCGGTAGCTATACAAGCTATACGCATCATCCATTCTATACCGATTTCGCTCTGGAGATACCCGACAACTGGCTCTGGGGTATGAGCCATAATGTGCCGATGGATGATCTGAAGCAGATTGTAGACAATGCTTTGGAGAATGGTTATACTGTAGCCTGGGCTGCCGATGTGTCGGAACCTACATTCAAGTGGCGCGAAGGTTATGCAGTGCTTCCTCTTGACAAGGGTGCCGAGGATATGGAAGGAAGCGAACTGGCCAGATGGGTTCAGCTCTCGGATTCCGACCGTGAGAAAGAAAAGAATAATATAAAGGGTCCGGTCAAGGAGCGTGTTGTGACACAGGAAGACCGCCAGCGTACTTTCGACAATATGGAGACCACCGACGACCATGGAATGGTAATCGTGGGATATGCCACCGACCAGGAAGGCAACCGCTATTATAAGGTGAAGAATTCCTGGGATACCAACCAGCTTTATGGCGGATATATCTATGTCAGCGAACCCTATTTCCTTGAAAAGACTCTCAGCGTGATGGTAAATAATGATGCTGTGCCGGCTTCGATTGCCAAAAAATTCAATACCGGCAAGTAAAAACTATCACCCTGCCGCTGTGGAAGTCCTATGCAGCGCATCCGCGAGGAGACGACGAATCCGCTATGCGTTAAATGGGGCTGAATGTGGCTAAGGGGAATAATGAAGATTGGCTCATCTGAACTTTTGGGGTTCGGATGAGTTTATCTTTGTAGGGCGAGGTCGGCAATGCGATGCCTCTATGATAGGCAGGTGTTTGTATAGGTAAGTGTTGAAATTAATAAGCCGCAGACTGCAAAAAGATTTCCCTTTCAATTGCTATCGGTTAAGTCTGAACACTTGCTTAATCGTTTGAATTTGAATATTTCTTATGTATTTAACCCAAAATAAAATAATATAGTGGAAGTAAGAGCCAAAAAGAATTTAGGACAGCACTTCCTGCGCGACCTCGGTGTGGCCGGCAAGATAGCAGCCACAATCAGTCAGGCTGAGGTGGGAGAGCCGCTCGGCTCCCTGCCTGTAATGGAAATCGGACCCGGCATGGGTGTGCTGACGCGATTCCTGACTGAAGCGGGGCGCAACGTGACGGCTGTGGAACTCGACTCTGAGTCAGTGGAATACCTGAATCGCGAGATGCCATCGCTAAGGGTGGTGGAGGGCGACTTCCTGAAAATGGATCTCGATACTCTCATTGACGGCGAGATGGTACTGATAGGGAATTATCCTTACAACATATCTTCTCAGATATTCTTTAAGGTGCTCGATCATAAGGATAAGATTCCTCTGGTGAGCGGGATGCTTCAGAAGGAAGTGGCCGAGCGTATATGTGCCGCGCCGGGGGGAAAGGTGTATGGCATATTGTCGGTGCTGCTGCAGGCATGGTACGACTGCCGGTATCTCTTCAGTGTGCCCCCCGGAGTGTTTGCCCCGCCACCGAAGGTGACAAGCGGAGTGCTGCGCCTGACGCGCAATTCGCGTACTGACCTTGGGGTGGACGAAGCTGCATTCAAGCGTGTGGTAAAGACAGCCTTCGGGCAGCGCCGGAAGACCCTGCGCAATTCGCTTGGCGGACTTATGGGCGCCGACAATCCTATTATGTCCGACCCGTTGATGAGTCTTCGTCCCGAACGACTCGGTGTAGAGGATTTCATCCGTCTGGCCAAAGCAAGTCTCCGCATGAATCTGTAATCGGTCGCAGTCGGTCGGGAAGTCGCTGACTTACTCTGGCTCTATGCGACAATGACAATCTGATACCCCCCGCTACCGCCAAAATCGTACAACCGTCCGCGATAGCGTATTTAAGCTTGTCTGTAAAGTTCCTAACTTTGCCATAAAATTTGAATTATGGATAAAGTAGAACGTTACAGGCAGGTTTTTCTATCGTTTAAGCAAGGTGGAATGGGGGGATAATTTGTTATTTCACGAATTTTTTCGTATTTTTGCGCAATTAGATACATATATAAGTAACGATGGCAAACAACAAGGAACTCAGCGAACAGGAAGTGGTGCGCCGCCGCTCGATGGAGGCTCTCCGCGAAAGGGGAATCGATCCCTTCCCTGCTGCAGAATATGAAGTGACGGGGCATACCGTAGAGATTAAGGAGAATTTCAGCGATGATGCCCGGCCTCCGCGTCAGGTGCGTGTGGCCGGACGCGTCATGAGCCGGCGTATCATGGGCAAGGCATCATTTATGGAACTTCAGGATGCCGACGGACGCATCCAGGTATATGTGAGCCGCGATGAGCTATGCCCGGGAGAGGATAAGGACATGTATAATGTAGTGTTCAAGAAGCTCCTTGATATAGGCGACTTCATCGGTGTGGAAGGATTCGTATTCCGCACACAGACCGGCGAAATCTCAATCCATGCGCAGCAGATCACATTCCTCGGAAAGAGCCTGCGTCCGCTTCCGATTGTGAAGATGAAGGACGGCAAGGCCTACGATGCGTTCACCGATCCGGAGATGCGCTATCGCCGCCGTTATGTCGATCTGGTGGTCAACAAGGGTGTGAAGGATATCTTCGTGAAGCGCACCCGTATGTTCAATTCAATGCGTGAGTATTTCAATTCTCACGGCTATCTGGAGGTGGATACTCCTGTGCTCCAGTCAATTCCCGGCGGAGCGGCGGCCCGTCCGTTTGTGACTCATCACAATGCGCTCGATATACCGCTATATCTGCGTATTGCCAATGAGCTGTATCTCAAGCGCCTGATAGTGGGAGGATTCGATGGCGTGTATGAATTCTCGCGCAACTTCCGCAACGAGGGTATGGACCGCACCCATAATCCGGAATTCACATGCATGGAAATCTATGTGCCATACAAGGACTATAACTGGATGATGCGGTTCACGGAGCGTATGCTCGAAAAGATTGCCACCGATGTCAATGGCACGACCAAGGTCAAAGTGGGCGACAATGAGATTGACTTTGCCGCACCGTATCCGCGTGTCACCATGACTCAGGCCATTCTCGATGCGACCGGATTCGACATCACAGGCAAGAGTGAGGAGGAACTCCGCGACTTCTGCAAGAATCAGGGAATCGAAGTGGATGCTTCGATGGGCAAGGGTAAACTTATTGATGAGATTTTCGGCGAAAAATGCGAAGGCTCGTTTATTCAGCCCACATTCATAACAGATTATCCTATAGAAATGTCGCCGCTGACAAAGCGTCACCGCGATAATGCCGAACTTACTGAGCGCTTTGAGTTGATGGTCAACGGTAAGGAGCTGGCCAACGCGTATTCGGAGCTTAACGATCCGATTGACCAGTATGAGCGTTTCGTGGAGCAGATGCGTCTGGCCGACAAGGGCGATGACGAGGCAATGATTATAGATGCTGACTTTATACGAGCTCTCGAGTACGGTATGCCCCCGACATCCGGTATGGGTATCGGCATGGACCGTCTGGCCATGCTGCTGACCGGACAGAGCACAATTCAGGAAGTGCTCCTCTTCCCTCAGATGCGTCCCGAAGTGCGCGCTAAGAAGGAAGATTCCGACGAGGCAGAAAGCGAAGACTGATTCTGATCTTTATTTAAGCCGGTGTTCGGATTTGACCGATTATGAGTCGGTTGAAATCTTAAGTAAGTGTTCAAATTTACCGATAGCAATTGAAAGGGAATCTTTACCGGAATCGACTAAAAAACAATTCCGCATATTGTATAAATTTGAACACTTACTTCAGTGAAAAAATTGAACACTTCCTTATCTGTAAAACACCATAAATCAATCGACCAGTGGCAGCCTTAGGCAGAATAGCAGTAATCGGGGGAGGAAGCTGGGCTACGGCTCTGGCAAAGCTCCTGATGCGCAACTGCGACAGAATAGTATGGTATATGCACCGTCAGGACCGGATCGACGACTTTATACGTTACCGTCATAATCCGGTGTATCTCTCCGATGTAAGTTTCGATACGGAGCGCATACGGTTCACTTCCGATATCAATGAGGCATGCCGTCTGGCTGATACTCTGGTGGTGGCATTGCCGTCGCCTTACTTCAAGAGTATCGCCGACGGCATCTCGGAGGATATTTCAGGCAAGTATGTGGTGTCGGCTGTGAAGGGTATTGTACCCGATGAGAATTCGATAGTGACCGACTATTTCGCCCGTCATTTCGGATGCGCCGACAATCGTCTTATGGTAATCGGCGGACCCTGCCATGCCGAGGAGGTGGCCTTGGAGCGACTGAGCTATCTCACAATCGGTTGCCACGACACTGACGGATGCCGGCAGTTTGCCGGCCTGATCTCAAGCGCTAAGCTTAAGACAATTGTGTCAAGCGATGTCGCCGGTATCGAGTATGGTGCCGTGCTGAAGAATGTGTATGCCATATGCGCCGGTATTGTCAACGGCATGAAGACCGGCGACAATTTCATGGCTATGATGGTGTGTAACGCAATCCGTGAGATGGAGCGGTTTGTGGATATTATATCGCCTATGTCCGACAGGCAGATATGCCGGTCGGCATATCTTGGCGATCTGCTGGTGACGGCCTATAGCCGCTTCTCGCGCAACCATAATTTCGGGTCGATGATAGGCAAAGGTTACAGTGTGAAGGCTGCAATGATGGAGATGGCAATGGTGGCCGAAGGGTATTACGGCACCCGTTGCATCCATGAAATCAACCTCAATAGTGTCGGAGCCGACATGCCTATTCTGGATTGTGTATACTCGATTCTATATGACGGGTGTAATCCGCGTGTGGCGATAGATCGCATCACCGACACTTTCTCCTGAGATATCGGACTGGATTGAGGATACTCCGGTGAAACCTTTTATACTTACAAAAGGTTATATATAAGGGCAGGCTGCACTCTGACATATGGCAGACTGCAGATATCTGCAAGTAAGGAAATTAAACCCAAAATAATACAGCAACACTTATGAAATCAATTGAGCTTAACATTCAGGATGCTCTCTATTTCGCTGAAAAACAGTATGAAGCCACTCAGGGCGAGGCTGTGGAGGCAATCACTAAACTTGAGAAGGGCACGGGGCTTGGCTCCGATTATATCGGTTGGGTGAATCTCGCATCACAGACTCCCGCTGAATTGGTGGAGAAAATCAACGCTACCGCCGCACGTCTGCGCGCCAACTGTGAGTATGTGGTGTGTATCGGAATCGGCGGCTCTTATCTCGGCGCAAAGGCCGTGAATACAGCTCTTAGCGATAGCTTTGCCGACTATTACGCTCCGAAGCCGAATGAGCCTAAAGTGCTTTATGCCGGGCAGAACATTGGCGAGGAATACACTGCCGAACTGCAGAAACTGCTCGAAGGCAAGAAATTCGGTATCATCGTTATATCTAAGTCGGGCACTACCACTGAACCCGCAATCGCATTCCGTATCCTGCGCGACCAGCTTGAGAAACAGGCCGGAACGGAGGTTTCGAAAGATCTTATCGTTGCCATCACTGATGCCAGCAAGGGTGCGCTTCGCACGATGGCCGACCAGGAAGGCTGGGAGACTTATGTGATTCCCGACAATGTGGGCGGACGTTTCTCGGTGCTCACTCCTGTGGGTCTGCTCCCAATCGCTGTGGCCGGACATGATATCGCAAAGCTCCTGCAGGGTGCGGCCGATATGGAGAAGGCTACAGAGCATCCCGGCCCGGACAATATGGCCGAGGTATATGCGCGTATGCGTAATGCCCTCTACCGCAGTGGCAAAAAAATCGAACTGCTCGTCAACTATACTCCCAAGCTCCATTTCTTCTCGGAGTGGTGGAAACAGCTCTACGGTGAGTCGGAGGGTAAGGACGGCAAGGGTATCTTCCCCGCATCTGTCGACAACACTACCGACTTGCACTCCATGGGCCAATGGATTCAGGAGGGTGAGCGCTCGATTTTCGAGACTGTGATTTCTGTAAAGAAACCCGCCGTATCAGTGCTTGTGCCTGAGAATGCAGCCAATCTCGACGGTATCAACTATCTTGCAGGCAAGCACGTCGACGAGGTCAATAAGATGGCGGAGCTGGGCACAAAGATTGCCCACGTCGAGGGTGGTGTGCCCAATATGCGCATCGAGATTGACAGACTCGACGAGTATGTGCTTGGCCAGCTTATCTACTTCTTCGAGAAGGCTTGCGGCATCAGCGGCTATCTGCTCGACGTAAATCCCTTCAACCAGCCCGGTGTGGAGGCATATAAGAAGAATATGTTCGCACTGCTTGAGAAGCCCGGTTATGAGGCTGAGACTGCTGCAATAAAGACTAAAATACAGGGTTGATGACATCGTGTGCCGAGATGCCTGCATGAGTCGTCCGTATGTGACTGCCAGGGCAGGCTGACGGTGCGTCATGCCACGCAGATAAAGATGCTGAGGTGTCGGCGCTCTCCGTAAATACGGGAGTAGGTCGGCACCTCTTCTTTTGTCGCGGACGGACTGCAATTAAATTGCAGTGGCTGCAATATAGTGGCAGTGCAAAGGGTTCTGTTAAGAATATTTAATAGGGGAGGATGATGAATTATGGGGTGATAAATTAGGAAAAACAGTAGTATTAGTATTATCTTTGCAACAGAAAACAAAGAAACAATATACCGGAATGGCAAAGAAAAAAGAAGTAAAGAAGGCGCTTGCCACTCGCATCAGCGACCTGGAAGAGAAGCGTAAGGCTCTGTCGATGACCATGCAGCACCTGGAGAAGGATTTCGGTGCCGGTGCAATTATGCGTCTGGGCGATGACAAGGTGCAGGATGTGGAGGCAATCTCCACGGGTTCCATCGGTCTGGATTTCGCTCTTGGAGTAGGCGGCATACCGCGTGGACGAGTGACGGAAATTTACGGCCCTGAGTCATCGGGTAAGACTACACTTGCAATTCATGTGATTGCCGAGGCTCAGAAGCAGGGGGGAATATGCGCTATAATCGATGCAGAGCATGCATTCGACCGTTTCTATGCCGAAAAACTTGGTGTGGATGTAAATAATCTGTGGATAGCGCAGCCCGACAATGGCGAGCAGGCTCTGGATATTGCCGAGCAGCTGATTAATTCCGGCGCAATCGATGTGCTGGTGGTAGACTCTGTGGCTGCCCTGACTCCGAAAGCCGAACTTGACGGTGAGATGGGTGAGAAGAACGTAGGTCTGCACGCGCGTCTGATGAGTCAGGCGATGCGTAAGCTGACCAGTACAATCGCCCGGACACGCACATGCTGCATATTCATCAATCAGCTGCGTGAGAAAATCGGTGTGATGTTCGGTAATCCGGAAACCACTACCGGTGGCAACGCCCTTAAGTTCTATGCTTCGGTGCGACTGGATATCCGTCCGAGCACCCTTATCAAGGATGGAGATGAGACAGTAGGCCGTCTGGTAAAGGTGAAGGTAGTGAAGAATAAGGTGGCGCCTCCGTTCCGCAAGGCGGAATTCGACATAATGTTCGGAGAGGGGATATCACGCTCTGGCGAGATTCTGGATCTTGCTGTCGAACTCGGTTTTGTCAAGAAGTCGGGAGCTTGGTTCAGCTATGAAGGCAAGAAGCTCGGTCAGGGTCGCGATGCCGTGAAGCGTGTGATTCAGGATAATCCCGAACTGATGGAGGAACTCGACAAGAAGGTGCGCGAGCATCTCAAGGCAGTGGCTGCCAATCCTTCGGATTCCGCCAATCCGTTCTTGCCCGGCAAGAAGACTCAGAGAGTGAAAGCCGATGACGAGGATCAGGATGATTCGGCCGATGACATGGACTTCGGAGATGATTCGGCCGGAGATATGGCCGATGATTTATTTGCCGATGATTTCGATATAGAGGGTTGACACAAAGTAGGTGTTCAAATTTAGAAGTCGTTTGGATTTGAACACTTACGCCCTGTAATCTTATCGGCGGCATGGCATTCTTGTCGGCCGTACGGATAATAAATATGGGGTTGCCGCCGTGTTGTGCCGGATTTGTTACGGCATAACGCGGCGGCAGTCGTTAAAATTCAGCGTCTTACCAGGGCATGCGTGGGTCGTAGACATATACATAGGTCTGGAGCCCGTAGGAATTTCGCCACTGCATCCAGAGTGTGTCGCCTCCATCGGTAAACCAGTAGTTCATCGTAGTCGGGGAGTAGGAACTTTCATACTGTATATTGATCTGATAATATGAATTCCCGCTTGTGGAGTGCTGACACCAGTATGCCGTGTTTTCGGTGCACGGGCGCCCGTCGGTGTAGTAGAGGTATTCTCCTCTGCCACGACCGTTGAAGTAGAGGTAATTCACGGAGTATCCGCTGACATACCGGGAGTTGATTGAATGCAGCCGCCAGCACCCTTCGAGAGAGGGGTCATAGAATGTATCGTCCCATCCATAGGGTGGAGTAGGGTCCCAGCCCACATCTACGGCGCAGCCGGTAAGTGTGACGGATGCAGCCGCGACAGCTGCTCCTCCAGCCACTGTGAGTCCGAGCCTGCGGAGAATGTGGACTATTCTCCATGAGAATAGTCCTGCGATACGGAGGTATAACTTAGCCATAAGCGTTTATTTTTGTAATCCGATAGTGAGTTAATAAATCTAAAACGTCTGATAAGATAAAAAAGATTTTGAGGATGGCAAAATCATTGTCGTGCGGTTTGTAGAATTTTTGTTGGAAGCGGTCTAAATCAGCGGTTTCAGCGTTACAATTATATAGACACCTCCGGCCGCATCGTCCGGCAAGCGCGAGGCCGCAGGTCTTGTCAATATATATCATGTTCTTAACACAATTATAATATGAAAGAGAAGGATATAGTAATCAGATTTGCGCAGACCACTCTTGAAGAGATGTCGGCGGCTGACCGTCATCTTGTGGAGGAAGCTCGAGAGGCCACGCGGCGTTCTCTGGCCACGTATTCTAAGTTCCATGTAGGAGCTGCAATCCTTATGGACAACGGTGAGATTGTAAGCGGAGCGAATCAGGAGAACGCCGCATATTCATCGGGAACGTGCGCTGAGCGGTCGGCTTGTTTCTATGCATCGGCAAAATTCCCGGGTGTGCCGATGCGTAAAATTGCGATTGCCGCGTGGACACGTCTGCATGTGGCGGAGGATACTCCTTGGGAAGAGTGTTTTCAGGCTCTGCCGATATCGCCGTGCGGAGCATGTCGGCAGGCTCTGCTGGAGTATGAAAGCATGTATGGTCAGATCGAAGTGATACTTTATGGCCGGGAGAAGGTATATGTGTTCCCCTCTGTGGCATCGTTGCTGCCGTTGTGTTTCACAGAGTTCTGAGAGGGGGCTAAATAAAATCTACAGTTTTTTACAATATGCAGCAGGGGCACCGTCGGTAATGACGATGCCCCTGTCGGTTCAGGTGTCTTGAATATTGAGTGGCCCGTCTGCCACGGGTCGGGCCGGAGCATCCGGGAGCCACTCTGATTCGTGAATTGCAGGTTTAGAGCACTACCTTTGCGGCTTTGTCGTTGAGAGTCACGATATATGTGCCATTATCGAGTGAAATCTCTACGCGGGTATCCTGTGCCACATGGTCGGCTATCTTCATGCCGCCGACGTTATAGACTGAAATACTGTCGCCTACAGTGGTGTTGTCGATGACGATTTTACCGTCGTGGATAAAGATTTTGATGCGGGAGTCGAGATTGACTACACCTGTGGTGGCGTCGACGAATGCCACGTCACCCTCATAAGCGAGAGTCAGTGAGACGTTGATGTCGGCATCGTCGGTATCGAACTCAAATGCGTGTGCGGCATCAGTAGCCTCTCCATTGACCAGACAGTCTTCGACCACCCATTTTTCGGGCAATATGACATGGAATGATGTCGTGGCATGGTTGGGAGCATTGTAGCTGAATGTCTGACCGTCGGATATTTCAATGTTGACGGCTACGAATTTGGCTTCAGCCAGAGGCTCTACCGCGCTGCCGGAGAATGTCAGTTCAAGGTCATCTGCCGAGTCGGTGATGCAGAGGTAGAGAGTCTGTTCTTCGGTCACCTCATAGTCGAAGAACCCATATTGGAATGAGTCGCCCTCGCGGTTGACCTGTATGTATGAGAGCGGAGTCTTAAAATCAGAATCTGCAAAGAGGTTGGCCGACAGCGACATGTTGACCGGTGCGGAGATGGTGAATGTGCCGGGATGTACGTCAAAGCTATACCATGTGGCGGATCTGATGGCTGATGCCATAACGGAGCTTCCCCCTTCGGGCACTTCGACTGCATATGCCGTAGCGGGGACCTGGCCGGGGGCGGGATCGTTGACCGAAAGGGTTGCAATCAATCCATCTTTGCTGTTGGAAGAGAGCTTGAGCAGGTAGTCGCCTTCTTTTTCGATATAGGTATTTTTGATGCCGTATACGCCTGAAGAAATGAACTGGCTGAAGTCGATGCATTTCGCTGTGTCATCGGCACGATAGAGTTCAATCATGATGTAGTCGTTGGCCAAGAGAGTGAACATCTGTCCGCCGGGCAGAGTGATGCTGTACCATATCGGGTCAGACGATACCGCTGGAAGAATCAGGTCGCCAAGCGATGCGGACAGCGGTTTGGCTGCAATCTGGCCGGGTTGGGCCTCGCTGAATGATACGTTGGCCGTTGCGTCGTTTCCCGATATGCTGTTGTTGAAGCAGATGTATATTATATCACCTTCTGCCACACCTGTCTTGAAGTCCTGCCAGGTATAGGTAGAGTAATCCATGCCTACATTAGATGAGTGCTTGAGGTCGTTGACATAGACTGTGATGCTGCTATAGTTTATTGCCATGGTCGTGGACAGGTTAAAGAAGCCTGTCTTCGGAGCCGTTATCTTGTACCATGATTTGGATGGACCGACGGGGAGATTGAAATCGCCGGATTGCACTTCGATGGCGGTATCGAAAGATTCGCCCGGACCGTAGGGTATTTCGGTGAGTCTGAGTGTGCCGGCTTCTGAGGTATTGGTGACGCAAATCGTGTAGTTTGAGTCTGCGATACATTCGAATTTATAGCCATTGTCGGTCTTGGTCAGTGCGATGCTATCGGTACTGCCCCATGAATTGGGCGCTGTCACTCCGAATGTGGCGTCAGCCAGATCGGTGGATAACTGGACGAAGCCGTCGGCATCCTGTGTGTATACGTAATATACGGGTGAGAATGCGGGCACATCGTTGTCGCCAAGGGCGGCCTTAATGGCGTATGACGGGGTCTGGCCTTCCTGCATGTCCTCTATAGAAAGGGTGAACTCATAGCGGGAATCGACCGGCACGTAGGTTGAAAGGAGGTAGTTGACGCCGGGTTGAATCTCGACTTTGAAGGATGCGCCGGTGGCCAGGCGCGGATACGTCTTGCCAAGCTCGCAGAGGAAGAAAGTGGAATTGTAATTGCCTTCCGGGGCATCGGAGGCAAGTGACAGAAGTTTGGGAGCGCTCCCTTCAGGAAGAGAGAAGGAGTAATAGAATGTATTGCTGCCCTCGGGAGTGGTATAGGTTTTGCCGAATTCCACGGGTTCGCCTGTATTCTCGTCCTCGATGGGGAGGAGATCTTCGAATGCTAATGTGAAGCTGTCGGCCCCGGAGGAATGTTTTGTCACCTCAAGGATATATGACGCCCCCCCCTGCATGGGAGTGCGTCGGAAGTTGAGCGAGTTGTATTGCCATTTCGTATAGTCGGAGCATGATGATTCGAGTACGGCAGATCCTTCTGTGTCGGAGGAGACAACCAAAGCATTGTATTCACTATAGGCGCCGGGCACGGTAAACTTATAATAGTATGTGCCTGGATCGGAAGGCAGAACGATTGTGCCGGGAGTGACGGGCATTGCATCTTCGCAGCTGGCGCCGAGCACTACCTCATTGAGTGTATGGTTGAGGAAGACGCCCGAACTGCCGGTGGCCTTGAAAATGAGAGTCTGTCCGGCATCGGTCAGCAGTGTGTATACGTATACGCCGAGTTCTTCGTCTGAGGTATAGTTGTAATCGAGTGTATCCCAGTTGCCGTCGCAGCTTTCAGCTACTGTCAGTATCTGGAATGCGTCGGATGCGTAAAGTTTGAGTTTGCCGCTGATTTCAGGAGTGTAGGTGAAGTATGTGATTCCGGGAGAATAGTAGGATTCGCTGTAGTTGGGTACTACGAATGTTCCCTCGTCGGGCATCAGCATCGGAGCATCGCATGACGGGCCGTTTATAGGCCCTTCAACCGGATCGATTTTCAGCGTTACTGGGGTTTCGCCTCGTGAAGTATAGGTGAAGTCGTAGGTGTAACCGTCCTGTACATAAAAGGAGGTCTTGTCCGGACGATACATCGAAGCCTGCGATATGGTGGTCTGCGAGCCGTCGGGTGCGGTGGCTATGATGTGGTCGGCATATGAACTAAGGGTTATGCCGTCGAGAGTGGCCAGCCCGGAGGCTCCTATATAGTTGAACTGCAGATAAAGATTGCCGTCAGGAAGAATGTTTTCCCCCACCTGCAGCACTTGCGGGCTTTCGGCTGTCTGAGCCATGGCCGGTGTGACGGCCGCGCCCAGTAGCAGGCTCAAAAGTAGGTGTAGATTCTGTTTCATTCTGTAAAGTATTTAGTTATTGATGTTTAGTTGGTCGCTGGAATCGATGTCTTTTAGTAGGTAAAGATGATTGGTTTGAGAGTATTTCGCGCAATAATCATGACTTTTGTAATTATCATGACATCGCGTCAATGCTCAAAATTATTGCAAATATAGTGATTATTTTTGATAATTTTAATTTTTTTAGACAATTTAGTTTATAAAATAGTGCGAATTGTGTGATTTATTAATCGTATTAATATGGGTTGTATAATAGTAACTTGTATTTGTAGATTATGTTTTTTGTGGAAAATGATTAGGTAAGTAAGTGTCCAGATTTAATTTAGGGATATTCAGTTAATGGCTTGGTTTTTCAAGCTGAAAATGGAGCGTGGTCGC
>DKWX01000063.1 GCA_002491945.1 Porphyromonadaceae bacterium UBA7141 | reverse complement strand
AGCGATTTTTATCTATATTTGCATTGAGTTTTTCATGGTATTAGATTTTAAGGTTAACAGAAGATTGGTTGTCGAGATGACAATCAATTTTTTTTTTGTCGCTGCGAATCCTATGATAATATGTTTATTGGCAGTAGTTTTGGGCATCATAGGCTATATTCTGCTCATCGAGAAGCCGTGAGATGGAGAAACTGATAATGAAAAGCGGGTACAGACTGGAATTTTGCGTGAAAATAAGTAAAATTAAAGGATAATTTTGTAACTTTGCCGATGTAACCCGATATGCTTTTGCCTCCGAAGGCGGTGTGCCGGCGAAAAGGCGTCCTTATCCGTCAGCGACGACTGCAATATGGCATAGCGAGGGGAGTAAAGAAAACGATCCAAAACGATCCATATACACAGACATGGGAAACAAGATCAAAATCAATGGTCTGACATTTGTGCCATACCTTACACGCGAGCGTATAGCAGAGCAGGTGAAGCGAGTGGCCGAGGAGATACGCCGGGACGTGGGGCAGAGCCAGCCGGTGTTTATATGTGTGCTCAAGGGGGCGTTTGTATTTGCCGCCGACCTTATCCGGGAGATCGGCATCAACGACTGCACCTGTTCATTCGTGCGCTACGCCTCCTACGACGGGACATCCACGACAGGCAAGGTGCGTCAGCTCGTAGGACTTACCGACGACCTTGCCGGGCGCGATGTGGTGATAATCGAAGATATAGTCGACACCGGGCTGACGGCAGTAAAAATGATTGACGACATCAAAGCACATAATCCTCGCTCTGTGCGTTTCGCCACACTGCTTCACAAGCCCCAGTCATCGCGCACCGGCTTCGAGCCTGACTACATCTGCTTCTCCATACCTCCGAAATTCATACTCGGCTATGGCCTTGACCTTGATGGGAAAGGGCGCAATCTCCATGACATCTACGTGATAGAAGAAGAGCAGGACAGTGCCGAGGGCTGACGCGCATTCCCCGCCACATGCCCGCACACGCCGGCATAGCTAAAATCAAAAGGAAAGTATAAAAACAACAAATATAAAGAGAGAGATGATCAATATCGTACTGTTCGGGGCCCCCGGCTCCGGCAAAGGCACCCAGAGTGCCAAAATCATCGACCAGTTCGGCCTCTACCATATCTCGACAGGAGAAGTGCTCCGCGACCATATAGCCCGCGGCACCGAACTCGGCAAGACTGCCGAAAGCTACATATCCAAAGGTAATCTCATCCCGGATGAGCTGATAGTCGACCTTATAGCCCACGTAATCGACAATGAGGCGCGCGAGGCAAAGGGAGTGGTGTTCGACGGGTTCCCCCGCACCATTCCGCAGGCAGAAGCTCTGCGCGACATGCTTGAGGCCAGGGGCAGCCGGGTACATGCCGTCGTAGGTCTGGAGGTGCCCGAAGAGGAACTTATAGAGCGTATGCTCAACCGTGGCAAAGAGACCGGCCGCGCCGACGACAACCTCGACACCATCAAGAACCGTCTTGACGTATATCATAACCAGACACACCCTCTCAAGGAATACTATCTTAAAGACGGCAGCTATCTTCCGGTCAACGGTTCAGGTTCGGTAGAAGAAATCTTCGACTGCATAGCCGCAGGCATTGAGAAGGCTACAGGCGAGGTGCGACGCAGCCGTAAATAAAGGCGGTGGCATATCGAACTTTGAGACGGTTCAAATTCCGGCACTCTCCTTAGATACACACACGCTGACTTTGATTCCATCGTGATAGATTGCAGGTATTGCCACACAGCAATGCCTGCAATCAGATATAAATTCTTACATACAGTCGGGAATGCCCGAGCTTTTAAAAAGGCAGTGCCGACCTTAAAACAACAATAACATGAATAAAACTCTTGGCTCAGCAGTGCTGTCGCTCCTTTGTGCCGCTACGGGCACCGGGATGCTCTATGCCACTGATTACGGACTGCCCGCAGGTATCCAGGAAGGCAATATTCTGCACTGCTTCAATTGGACGGC
This sequence comes from Porphyromonadaceae bacterium UBA7141, assembly GCA_002491945.1. Taxonomy (GTDB): domain Bacteria; phylum Bacteroidota; class Bacteroidia; order Bacteroidales; family Muribaculaceae; genus Lepagella. The sequence continues at coordinate 10,276 of DKWX01000063.1, read as the reverse complement.
TTCAGAAATCAAGGCTGAACTTCCTAAAATAGCCGAAGCGGGATTCGGCTCCGTGCAGATGTCGCCCATGCAGCGCCCCGACATCAAGGCCGGTTCGTCATGGCACGACCTATATCGGCCGTATGACCTCGCATTCAAGAGCAGCTCCTACTGTTCGGAGCAGGATCTCAGAGACCTCTGCGCCGAAGCAGCCGGATACGGCATTAAAATCATAGTAGACGTAGTGGCCAACCATGTAGACAAAACTGCAGGCTATCACGACACATGGTGGGACTCCGACGGGCGAGTGCGCTGGGAGGGTCAGATCAACTACGGCGACCGCTATTCGATTACCCACGGCTGTCTTGGCGATTATGGCGATGTCAACTCCGAGAACAGTGATGTCCAGGCGCGTGGCAAGGCTTATGTAGAGAAACTTAAGGAACTCGGCGTTAGCGGTATACGATGGGATGCCGCCAAGCATATAGCCCTTCCGTCAGAAGGGTGTGCATTCTGGAGCACAGTCACCTCAGTGCCGGGAATGTATCATTATGGCGAGATTCTCGACACTCCCGGACCCAACCCTTCCATTATCAAGGAATACTCGCAGTATATGTCGGTGACCGACAATAAATACTGCAACTATGCGGCCAAAGACAACGGCGGCATCCCCGGCGGCTATGGCGGCGACTGGGTGGTCAATCAGGGACTGAGCGACACGAAGCTCGTGTACTGGGCAGAGAGCCACGATACATACTCCAACGACGAATGGTCGCAGAACGTTGACCAGAGTGTAATAGACCGTGCATATGCGGCATATGCCTGCCGCAGCGGCGCCACGGCACTCTATCTGGCGCGCCCGGTAGCAAAGGGATTCAATAATATCAAGGTCGGCAAAGGCTCGACTGCCTATCAGAGCAAATCAGTGGCAGAGGTGAATAAATTCCGCAACGCCATGACCGGCAGAAAAGACTGGTTTGAGAGCAACGGCAACGCCTGCTCCATCACTCGTGAGAACGGCGGTGCCGTAATCGTGATGAAGGGGAGCGGAAGTGTCAGCGTCGTTAACGGCGGCGGGTATTGTCCGGCGGGCACATACACCGACCGTGTGAGCGGTGGCACGTTTACCGTCACATCCACCACAATCACAGGCAATGTAGGCAGCAGCGGCATCGCCGTGATTTATGATGGAGAAATCGATATTCCCACACCTCCGGATCCGACGCCTGATCCGACACCCACTCCCGATGACGGCTACTACGTGTATTTCGCCAACACATCCGGCTGGAATGTAATGGTATGGGCATGGGACTCTGCGGGTGAACCCTGCGGCGTCAGCACCCAATGGCCGGGTGACCCGATGACAGAGAAGAATGGAGTGCTTTACTGGAGCGCTTCTGCAGGTAAAGAGCCGTCGCAGATTATTTTCAGCAATGCCGGTGGGGAGAAGGCCGGTGACGGCGACCTCGTTTTTGTAAACGGCGCCACCTACTATCCCGACGGCAGCTATAAGATGATAAGCTATGGCGGAGAAGACCCGACTCCCGGTCCGCAGCCTGTGGAGATGCCCTCTGCCCTCTATGTGCTCGGCAATATCTCTGGCGCACAGTGGGACACCGCCAATGGCGCGGCCATGACAATTGCAGAGCCCGGGGTATTCGTCACGTCGTCGAAAGTGACATTTGCTCCGGATGCAGGCGAATCAGTGTGCTATTTTAATCTCACAGACCGTCTTGGCGCCGACTGGGATGAGGTCAACATGAACGCCAATCGCTTCGGCCCCTCTGTCGAGGGTGTGTCGCTGACACTCAATGACTGGGCCGACATGAAGAAATATGCCAATAACGTAAATGCTTCGGCCTGCAAGTCATGGACTGTGGCTCCGGGCAGCTACTATGTGCGCGCCGACTTCAACAACGGGCGTGTGCAGATCACCAATATTACAGGAGTGGAGATACTTGATGCCTCCGACGATGCCGAGGCATCCTATTTCACTCTGCAGGGTGTGCGTGTGGCCAAGCCGGAAGCCGGAAAGATTTATATCCGTGTAGCTGGCGGCAAGGCCTCAAAGATAATGATGAGATAATCCGGACAGCCAGGTATGACTCGGAACACGTAGCAAATCACGCTGAAATCCGATTAATCATTAAACGAAATAATCCCCATGCGTCATGACGCATGGGGATTATTCGTTTATGTAAGTAAGTATTCTATTTTATCACTTCCTGCTGATGCTCATGGTAGGCGGCATCTTCCTTTTTCTTTTTCAGCTTAACCTTCATTGTGTCAAAGCCCTTGCCATATACGCCGTTGACGTTGGCCTGGGTGATGAAAGCGTCAGGGTCGATAAGTTTCACGATGCGGAAGATTGTCACCGCCTCAATCTTGCGGCACCATACCATAAGAATCTTCACCTCCTTTTTCGAGTACCATCCCATTCCGTCGAGCACCGTCACGCCACGCCGGGCCTCTGCATTGACCTTGTCGGCAATCTCCCGCCAACGGTGGGAGAAGATTACAAACTGAGTGGCCTGTCGGTTGGTATTTATAATCATGTCGGTGATATATGCTATGACAAAAGTCACAATCCAGCCGTACACGATTAGCGGCACTCTCGCCTCAATGCGTTCCCCCCACTCGCCATCATATGGCAGGAATATGCTGCATGTGACGATAAGCATGTCGGTCACAATCATGGTGCGTCCGATAGAGACGTTGCTTAGCTTCGACACCATGGCGGCGATGATATCGGTGCCGCCCGAGGAGCCGTTGTGGATGAACACCGTGCCGACTCCCAGACCGCAGAAGATGCCGCCCAGGATGGCGCTCATGCTGATATCCGCGATAATGGGATGTCCCAGACTCATAAAGAAATTCTCAAAAACGCCGATGAAGAGCGAGATGATTGTGGCACCGAAGATGGTGCGCATCACAAAGGTCTTGCCTACCAGCTTAAAGGCCATGCCGAGCAGCAGCAGATTGCAGACATACTGGGTGACGGCCACCGACACAAACCCTCGTGTGCCGAAATATACCAGTGTGCCGACACCCGACAGACCGCCGATCACAATCTCGTGAGGCAGGATAAAGGCTGTGAAACCTACACCATACAGCAACAGGCCAAAGATAATCATGATATAATCCTTGGCGTTGTTGATAAGGGCTTTGTGGATGTTTTTTGTCATAAATCGATATAGATTGTATCAGAATGTAGTCCGCATCGGCTGAAAAAACGCATGGTGAGAATCAACAGATGCCGGAAGTGTTAAATTATGTACAAAGGTATAAAATTTCGGCTGACTCTCAAAGTGCCATAAGTTAAATTTACTCATTGACAGGATAAAACTTTTCCCGTCAGGAGCATCGGATTATTTGCTGATAGATTTCAGATTCAATCAGCGGAATCGGATTGGGCGAGTCAGAAGGCACAATCTGCACCAGGTCCGGCTCGATTGCCACACGGTAGATTTTGTCAAGTCCGCAGTTGACATTATAGTCATCCGGATTATAAAGAGCCGTAAGTTTCTTCAGTTCCCGCTTAAGGCAAGCGAATATGGGGCGGCGGATTTCCGGAATCCGCAGGTCGGGAGTCTGGTCGCGATTGCCGCCGAATAGTCCGTAGATATCGGCATACTGGCGCTGTATGCGGTCAACCCGCCTGTCATATCTTTCTCGTGCGGCCTGCCCCTTGGGGACATTGAAATTCAGCCCTTCCTCGCCACGGCAGAGCAACAGCATGTAGAGGGCCCGTTCACGGCGGTGTACGCCTGTCAGGGTGGTGTCGATATCCGGGTATCTGATTTCACTCTCATAGGGATTCAGCAGAATCCGGCTTCTCACATTCTGGCGCACCAGAAAGATATCGAGCAGTTGCTTATAGAAACCGTGATAGAGAAACTGATTGTCCTTCTCTTCCGAAGAATTGGCCACATAGATGTCGCTGCTGAGCAGATTCGTAAACGAATCCACCAGCTTCAGGACTGTCTGGAGGATGTCGTCGGCCACCTCGATGCGGAGATAATTTGAATAAGGGGCATCATTGACAAAATTATTGCTAATCTTGATAAGCAGCGAGGGGTAGGTGGAGCGTAGCGCCGATATGCCACATCGGTTGCAAAGTATATCCTTGCAGAACTCGGCTGTGGTCATCTTCATAAGTTTGTCATAACTCTCACTGATACGCTCCTGACTAATCGCTGGAGCCAGAAACGACAGGATGCGACAGAACAGTCCGCGATCCGTGCGGCGGTAGTGGTCGATGATATAAGGGAGATAGATGAAATGCAGGCCGGCCAGCTGCATCTCTTTGAATATAATGCGGTGGCTGGTGCGGATGGCCTCGTTTATTTCTTCATCGGCATTGTTCTCGATATATATTGCAGTAGCGGTGTCGATATTGAAATCAGCCCTCGGGATTGAGATTACCTCGGCCTTCTCGGCTGCATTTTCATTCAGACAGAGTTTTAAGGCTACCATCAGCAGAGCCTCGGAATGAGAGCAGAAGCCATCGCTGACAGTCATGCTGCGGCAGTCGGCGAGCAGATCGGCTCCCAGGCCGCTTTCATCGCCTGATGCTATTGTGGTTATGGCCTCTCCGAGCGACAGGGCTCTGGCTTCAATCTGCTGCTGACTGTCGATTGAGTATCGATTGCAGACGCGTTGCCAGCAGTCCATTTCGCCGGTGTCTATAATGCGGTCGGCCTTGATAAGGTCGGAAAAGATTCTTGCTATTGCTATGCGGAGTATTCGTTGCATGTATAAGGTATCAAGTGGATTGCAGGGATAAGTAAGTGTCTTCAGTCAGGATAAGCGGAGTTGCCGGCGTGTCGGCATGGCTTTACGATATTTTGCCGGGAAGATTGCCTGCATAATCTGCCGACACGCAGATTCCAAAACACAAATTTAGGAAAACAGGGGCATAAAAGCAAACGAATCCACCTCTTTTTTATATAAGTGTCCTGTTGAATTTTTAGATTCCCTTTCAATTACGACCGGTTGAATCTGAACACTTGCTTATGTTGTGTATTAGCAGACTATACTACAGATTAGACCGGGGCGCGACAGCCGTAAATGGCTTTGGTGCGGAGTGGTAAAATGAGGTTTTTACTTAAACTTGGGTTCAAAGTGAAATATTTTTTGTATCTTTGCGCTCATATTGATGTTTAAACAGGCTTTTATGAAAAAGATTGGCAATAGGTATGTGCCGGGAGACGGTTTATATTCTTCCGATTACGAGCACGACGGCTGTGGCGTAGGACTTGTGGTTAAGATAGATGGCAGCAAACATCATTCGATTGTTGACCAGGGACTTAAAGTGCTCGAAAATATGGCGCACCGAGGTGCGGAAGGAGCCGACAACCTCACGGGGGATGGTGCTGGCATCATGGTGCAGATTCCCCATGAGTACATACTTCTCAACGGTATTCCGGTGCCCGAGAAAGGCCGCTACGGCGTAGGGATGGTGTTTCTGCCCCGCGAAGAGGCCGACAGAAAAGCTTTTGAGGCTATCATCGACCGTGAGATAAAGGCGCAGGGACTCTTCCTGATGCACACTCGCGAAGTGCCTGTCGACAGCACGGTGCCTGGGCCGGATGCACTTGCCACCGAACCCATAATCCGCCAGCTATTTATCGTGGGTAGCGACAATCGCGACCGTCTCGAACGCCTCCTATACATAATCCGCAAACGTATAGAGCAGGCAGTGCTCGAATCTGAAGAGATAGCCGACAAGGAAGGATGCTATGTGGTCAGTCTCTCCACCCGCACCCTGATATACAAGGGTATGCTGTCGTCGCGGCAGCTGCGGCTATACTTCAAGGATTTGCAGAGTCCATACTTCACCAGTGCCATAGCTCTGGTGCATTCCCGCTTTTCCACCAATACCTTCCCTCAGTGGCGTCTTGCCCAGCCATTCCGGTATATCGGTCATAATGGGGAAATCAACACCATCCGTGGCAATCGCTTCTGGATGTCGACACGTGAGGCCGTGATAGCTGCCGATGAGGCGGGAGAGATGCAGCGGATAGGAGAGGTGATACAGCCATCGATGAGCGACAGCGGCTCATTCGACAACGCCTTGGAATTCTTCATACGCTCCGGTATGGAACTTCCTCACGCCCTGGCCATGCTTGTGCCCGAAAGCTGCACCGGACACAATTCACTCTCTCGCCGCCTGAAGGCATTCTACGAATACCACTCCATATTCATGGCCCCCTGGGACGGTCCGGCGGCCATAATCTTCTCCGACGGACGTTATGCCGGTGGGATGCTCGACCGTAATGGTCTGCGGCCGGCGCGAGTCACCGTCACTAAATCGGGCGAGATGATAATAGCCTCCGAAGCCGGAGTGCCCGACATCCCGACTGCTGAGATCGAGCGCAAAGGGCGTCTTAAGCCAGGCAAGCTCCTGATGGTAGATACCGAAGAGGGGCGTATATATGGCGATGCCGAGATAAAGCGAGAACTCGCATCGCGTCTGCCGTATGCCGAATGGCTACGCGACGGGAGAATCGTGCTAAGCGAACTGCAGAGCGGGCGCAAGGTGAGCCATGAGGTGGCCGACCGCCAACGTCTGATGCGAGCTTTCTGTTATAACCGCGAAGACATAGAGCTCATCATCAAGCCCATGGCCACCGCCTCGCAGGAGCCGGTCGTGTCGATGGGCAACGATGCCCCTCCGGCGGTGCTTTCGCATATGCCGCAGAGATTCTTCAACTATTTCCGTCAGCAGTTCGCGCAGGTCACCAACCCGCCGATCGACCCGATTCGCGAGCAGAGTGTCATGTCGCTCACGAGTTACGTAGGCTCCGTGAGCAAGAACATACTTCGCCCCACAGCCGAGTTATGCAAGGTCGTGATGATGTCGTCGCCCGTGATCAGCGACGGCGAACTCAACATGCTGCGCCATCTTCAGTATAAGGGATTCCGCACCATTACGCTCTCCATGCTCTTTGAGGCAGAAGGGGGAGTGGTGGCAATGGAGCGGGCCCTCGACCTGCTTTGCCGCGATGCGGAGGCTGCCGTCGACGGGGGCTATAACTATATGGTGCTCTCCGACCGCAACGTGAGCCAGCGCATGGCTCCCATACCCTCGTTGCTGGCTCTTTCTGCCGTGCATCAGCATCTGGTGAGCCGTGCCAAGCGCTCGCAGATAGCCATAATCGTAGAGAGCGGCGAGATATGCGAGGTGATGCACGTGGCCCTGTTGATGGGGTATGGAGCCAGTGCGGTCAATCCTTACATGGCATTCGCCATACTCAAAGACCTCGTGGACCGCAAAGAGCTGCAGCTTGACTTCGAGGGGGCCGAACAGCATTACATCAAGGCTGTCAACAAAGGGATGCTCAAGATTATGTCGAAAATGGGTATAAGCACCGTGCGCAGCTATCGCGGATGTGCCCTGTTCGAGGCTTTGGGGGTGGGACGCCGTCTGCTCGGCCGCTACATGCCGGGCACTCCGTCTGCAATTGACGGCATAGGGATTGAAGATGTGGCGGCAGAGGTGATTGCGGCGCATCGGCGCGCCTTCGGCGAGGGTGAAGATGTCTCGGCCGAAGTGCCGGAGGACTTCGGCAATTACCGCTATCGCCGTGATGGCGAACGGCATGCCTGGAATCCCGCAGTCGTAAAGGCGCTGCAGGATTCCACGTCGCAGGGCGATTTCGCTAAATTCCGGGAGTATGCCGATCTGGTGGAGCGTAAGGAATATCCTCTATTTCTGCGCGACATGCTTGAAGTGGTGTCTGACCGGCAGCCTGTGGCGCTCGATGAGGTGGAGAGTGAAGATTCGATAATGCGCCGATTCTGTGTAGAGGCGATGTCGTTTGGAGCCATAAGCCGAGAGGCGCATGAGGCGCTGGCAGTGGCCATGAACAGCATCGGCGCCATGAGCAACTGCGGCGAAGGAGGGGAAGACCCGGAGCGAAATACTCCGCGCGCCGACGGCACATCCGCGCGCAGCAGTGTGCGGCAGGTGGCCTCCGGACGCTTTGGTGTGGATGCAGAATATCTTGTAAATGCCTCAGAGATACAGATTAAAGTGGCTCAGGGCGCCAAGCCCGGCGAAGGGGGCCAGTTGCCGGGATTCAAGGTGGATGAAATGATAGCCCGCACGCGACGGTCGCTTCCGGGCATCACCCTCATATCCCCGCCGCCTCATCATGACATATATTCAATCGAAGACCTGGCACAGCTCATATTCGACCTGAAAAACATCAACCCGACAGCACAGATCAGTGTCAAGCTCGTGGCTGAAAGCGGCGTGGGCACCATCGCTGCGGGTGTGGCCAAGGCCAAGGCCGACAAGATACTGATAAGCGGTTGCGACGGGGGCACGGGGGCTTCGCCGGCAAGTTCGATGAAACATGCGGGAGTGCCTGTGGAAATCGGTCTGGCCGAGATACAGCAGACTCTCGTGATTAATAATCTTCGCGGCAAACTCCGTCTTCAGGCCGACGGGCAGCTCAAGAGTCCGCATGATGTGCTGGTCAGCGCTATGCTCGGAGCGGAAGAATATGGGTTCGGCACAGCTCCGCTCATAGTGCTGGGGTGCTGCATGGCACGCATATGCCACACCAACCACTGCCCTAAGGGAGTCGCCACGCAGAATCCGGAATTGCGTCGCAAATTCGCGGGGCGCTCCGAATGGGTGGTGAATTATTTCCGGTTCATGGCCCGCGAGGTGCGCCGGCGTCTGGCAGAGACGGGTTACCGTTCGCTCGATGAAATCATCGGCCGCGCCGACCTCTTGCGTATGCGCCGCGATGCGGCAGTGGGCAAGGCTGCCGGACTCGACTTCAGCCGCCTGCTCCATACTCCGGCAAAGCCCGGAGAGGCCGATCTGCATTTCACAACTCCGCAGGACCATCGTCTGGAGCAAGTCAAAGACCATGCCATACTCGCTATTGTCGGCAATGCCATCGGCTCCGGTCAGCCTGTAAGCCTCGGGATGAACATCATCAACACCGACCGTTCCACCGGCACCATGCTCAGCGGCTACGTCACCCGGCTCACCGAAGGGCGCGGACTGCCGGAAGACAGTATCAGCCTGACCTTCACCGGAGCCGCAGGCCAGAGCTTCGGAGCCTTTCTATGCCGCGGACTCACGATGCGTCTTGAGGGTGAGGCCAACGACTATCTCGGCAAAGGACTCTCCGGCGGACGAATCGTTGTGGTGCCTCCCAAAGAGGCTACTTTTGAAGCTGAACTCAACACTATCGCCGGCAATACGCTGCTATATGGCGCAACGGCAGGCGAACTTTATGTCAACGGTCGGGTAGGCGAGCGTTTCGCTGTGCGCAACAGTGGGGCGATTGCGGTTGTAGAGGGTGTCGACGACCATGCTTGCGAGTATATGACCGGCGGACGCGTAGTGGTGCTTGGCAAGACAGGATGCAATTTCGCCGCAGGCATGAGCGGGGGGATCGCATACATACTCGACAGTGAGGGGGATGCAGATGCCAATATCAATATGGAACTCGTGGAACTCACTCTCCTGCAGGAGCCTGAAGAGATAAGCGAACTCCGACAGCTCATTACGGCGCATCACCGACATACCGGCAGTGCGCTGGCCGCCCGGATTCTCGGCAGCTGGGACGAATATCTGCCCCGCTTCCTGAAAGTGACCCCGTCGGAGTATAAGCGCGTCATATCGGCAGTAATCATTCGATGACATCCGGATGCCATCTGTGGCGCCGCATGTCAACGCGCCCTGACGGTAGAAATGTCACCCCCTCGGATTCAAGAAGCCGGCGCTGCGAGTGCCAGTGTGGAGCGGTGCGTCCCTGCGAGTTGACCACTCTGTGGCAGGGCACCGGGGAATCCATCCCGATCGCGCCAAGCACTTTCCCGACAAGGCGCGCATGTGACGGGAACCCGGCAAGTGCCGCCACATCGCCGTATGTGGCCACAGATCCGGCAGGAATAGCTTCGGTTATCTGGCGCACGGAGACTGAGAAGCCGCAGAGACTGTGACGGCGGGTATCGTATATTTGTTGTTTGCAACCGGTTTGCATTTCTGTCTGTAGGATGTGGAGATGCAACACGGTTGCATCTTGTGAATTGTTATCTTTGTACAATCATTCGGTAGAGTTAGCGAATCCTGCTGATCTCCAATAAGTTGTGACGACCCTTGGGCACGGATGCAATATATTGGGTGTCAGGATGTTGCATTATTGTAACGTCAAAAATACCGAACCATTGTAAGTAAGTGTTCAAATTTAACCGATAGTAATTGAAATGGAATCTTTTATACAATCTGGGGCTTCTTTTTTGCCGCTTTCGGCTTGTCCCTTAGTCG
>DKWX01000007.1:19637-22541 GCA_002491945.1 Porphyromonadaceae bacterium UBA7141 | reverse complement strand
CCAACTGAGCTATGGCACCGTTTGCTTGAGGGTTGTTGTCTTGGGTGACGTTGTTTCCCTTTTGCGAGTGCAAAGTTAGGAATTATTTTTGATATGACCAAATGTTTGGTGATTTTTTTTCTGAGTTGAGACGATTTTTTTTGATTTTGGGGTGTCAGGAGGAGATTAAATCAAATCCCAGGGGGGAAGTGTGAGGGGGCAGAGGTGGGTTAGCGGCGGAATCGGCCGAGAAGGTAGGTGAGGGCATCGGAAAGTTCGGGGACGCGCAGAAGACGTAGGGTGAGGAGGTAGGTCCCGATGAAGCCTGTGGCCTGGATGAGGAGCATGAGAATGTTGTAGGGGATGCGGAGGGAGGGTGGCTGTTGCGGGGAGTGGGGGTGAAGGAGTCCGGCATCCGGGAGAGCTGTGTGTGTCAGGATAGTGGCGAGTAGGGTGAGTAGGGTGGCAGTGATGGTGGCGAGGAGAAACGGGGTGAGATGGGATAGAATGCGGCGTATAGGCATCTGTATGCCGCGTGATGTGACGGGGAGCAGGATGAGCCATGTGATGACGGAGGCTGCAAGTTGGCCGAGGATGAGAAGGTCAATCCGGCGATGGCGGATTGTGGCGAGAATCGCCAGTAGGATGAGTGCGTCTTTTATGGCTTCCGAGATGAATAGGCGGGGGGCTTTGCCGAGGGCGAGGAGGTAGTTGGAGTAGAGTGATATGAGCACTATGAAGATGCCTCGTGCAGACAGGAGCTGGAAGAGGATTATGGCGTCGTCCCATTTGTTGGCAAAGAGGAGGTGGAAGATCGGGGTGGCCATCAGGGCGAGCATTGTCATGGCCGGGAGGAGGATGAAGGCCGTGAATCTGCCTGCACGGTCGGTGTAGCGGTGGAAGTCGGGCAGGGAGTCCTGTACTTTTGAGAGCAGTGGTACGAATGAGGAGGTGAGAATCTGTGATATTGAGGCGGTGCCCATTTTGCTCCATTTGTCGGCCTGTGTATATATGCCGAGTGAGCGGAGGCTGTACCATACGCCGATTACGAAGTTGTAGATGTTGAATGAGATGGTGTTGAGCAGGGAGGAGAGGAGTACGCTGAATCCTACGGCGCGGATGCGGCGCAGGGTTTCGGTGCTGAAGCATAGCGATGGAAGCCATCCTCCGGTTGACCAGAGGATGGTGGTCTTGACGGTGGCCTGGCTGAGGGTGTACCATACCATTGCCCAAGCTCCGAATCCGGTGATGGCGAGTGTCACTCCGATGGCGCCGGCGATGAGTAGTGAGGCGGAGTTGGCGATGGCAATCATGCGTACGTCCATCTGTTTCATCAGTCGGTTGGTCTGTACGATTGCCAGTCCGTTGACTACGAAAGTAAGGAATATAACTTTCGACATCGGCACGAGCTGCTGCTGATTGTGGAATAGTCCTGCAATCAGGGGAGATGCGAAGAATAGGATTAGATATATTGCTATGCTGACAGCCGCGTTAAACCAGAATATGGTCGAATAGTCGGTCTGTGACGGATTCTTCTCTCTTAGCAGTGCGGCTCCGAATCCTGAGTCGACGAATATTGTGGCGAAAGCCTGGAATATGGCCAAAGCTCCGATGAGGCCGAATTCCTCTTTTGTAAGTATGTTGGCGAGAACTATACCTACTATGGCGTAGAGCACTTGAGATGCTACGCGGTCGATTGCATTCCATTTCAGGGTGCGCGCGGTAATCAGTTTGAGGTCGGCCATTATTTTCAGTTGATCGACAGTGTCGGATAAATGGAAATGGATAGGTAAGAGTTTAAATTTAACCGATAATTAAGAGTTCAAATTTAACCGATAATTAAGAGTTTAAATTTAATCGGTAGCAATTGAAAGGGAATCTTTTATGCAGTCTGCGGCTTCTTTTTTGTCGTTTCCGGCTTGTCGTTGAGTCGAATACGTTTATATTCTCCTTCACTCCCGACTGGAATCGACTGACAGACAGTCCGGCATATTGTATAAATTAAATTGGGATACTTACTTATCTGTGATGCTTGATATGGTGTATAAATCAGTCTGCTTTTATCAGTTTGCCACCGCCGGAATGCTTTATAGTAGGATTGCCGCCATATAGTATCCGTGTCGAACCAATTCCCTGAGCCTTGAGAGACAGCGGATTGCCACAGCTGATAAGACCTCCGCCGAGAATTTTGCATACCACATTTTCGGCGTCAAGATCTTCGGCATCTATTGTCCCGGTGCCGGTCATACGGTATTCCGCCGTCTCGCATTTTCCTTCGAGGGAAATGTTCCCCATTCCTGCCAGGATACGGGCGGTGGTCTTGGTGGCGTGTATCCCGGTGATGTCGATGGAGCCGTTGCCGATGAGCGAGGCTGTGAAATGCGGGCATGGAGCAGGGTCGATCACCCAAATGCTGAAATCGGAGCAATTCTCTACTTTTGATAGGAAGTCGGAATATACGTGTATTGTCGGCAGGTCGGGTTTGCCGACGTCCTCGGTCGTGACTTGAATCTTAAGTGTGCCACCTGTATTTGTGAAGATGAAGGCATTGTTGAAGTCAGGGGAAGAGGTGTATGTCACGACACCGGTGGTGTCAGGCGAACAGTGATAAATTACATTCACATTGTCCTGTACTTTTAGGGTTGTGAATTGTCCGACATTAAACTGATACTCATTCATACCGTCGGGATGATGCGGCAGCGGATGGGCAGAGGCCGGGTCGGCCGTCGTTACAGACAAGCCGGAGACCATGGCAAGGCATAGCGTGATGAGTATTGCTGAGAGATGTTGGATTTGCATGATGTTATGTTGGAGATAAGTCAGTATTCAAATTTAAACTATAAGTAAGAGTTCAAATTTAACCGATAGTAATTGAAATGGAATCGTTTATACAATCTGCAGCTTCTTTTTTGCCGATTACGGCTT
>DKWX01000007.1:0-19314 GCA_002491945.1 Porphyromonadaceae bacterium UBA7141 | reverse complement strand
CTCCTTCACTCCGCACCGGAACCGACTAAAAAAACAGTCTCGCATATTGTATAAATTAAATTTGAAAACTTACTTAAGTAAGTGAATGTACATAGTTGTACCAATCGTGGTTATGACAGTGGCTGAGGGGGCGTATAGCCGGAGGAGTCAGCCTGAGCCGAGAGGAACGTGTCGCGGATATGGTCGATCAGGGTCAGAAGCTCGTCGAGAGATGTGATGCGGAGCATCCGTATGCGGGTTTCACGGAAATTAGGCAACCCTTTGAAGAGAGGTGTCGCAGCCAGATGTCGGCGGATATGGAGTATGCCTCGATATTCATCGATTCGGTCGACGCTTTCGAGAATCTGTCGTCGCAGCAGATTGAGCTTTTCTTCTGTCGCAAGTGGGATGAAAGAGCCGGTGTCAAGATATTGGCGTACTTCATGGAATATCCAGGGCTGACCGAAGGCGGCTCGACCTATCATAATGCCGTCGACGCCGTATTTTTCAAAGGCGGCCTGTGCCTGTTCGGCAGATGTGATGTCGCCGTTGCCGATAATCGGTATTTCCATCCTCGGGTCGGCTTTGAGGCGGCCTATGAGTTCCCAGTCGGCATCGCCGGTATACATCTGTGCGCGTGTGCGTCCATGCACTGTGAGTGCTTTAATTCCGCAATCCTGCAGCTTCGGGCCGAGATCGGTGATGATTTTCGACTCGGCGTCCCATCCGAGTCTGGTCTTGACAGTGACCGGAATTGATACAGCCTTTACCACTCGGCGAGTGATGTCGAGCATTTTGGGGATATCTCGAAGCATTCCGGCACCTGCGCCTTTCTGGGCGACTTTCTTGACCGGGCATCCGAAGTTTATGTCAAGCACGTCCGGACGTGCCTGCTCGACAATCCGGGCAGCCTCGACCATGGCGTCAGCCTCGCGCCCGTAAATCTGGATTGCCACGGGGCGCTCGGCATCATTGACCTGGAGTTTACGGGTGGTGGAGCGTATGTCGCGTATCAGTGCTTCTGCCGATACGAATTCAGTGTATACCATAGCGGCCCCCTGCTCGCGGCAGATAAGACGGAAAGATTCATCGGTGACATCCTCCATTGGAGCGAGCATTACAGGGCGATGGCCGAGGGGAATATTGTCAATGTTCATATCGTGTGTGGGGGAAAAATTGGGTTGGATGTAGTCAGGAAATGGTGAGGGTGCAGTCGGGAGCATCCGCCAGTTGGGCGGCCATATCGCGCAACTGTGCCGGAGTCACATCCCGGAGTCTACGTGTTGTGGTTGAGATATCGATTATCTCATCAAAATAGATCAGACTCTTGGCGAGCGACATGGCCATGTTCTCCCGATTGTCGGAACTTACAATAAGTTGGCCGCAATATTGGTCGACAATTCTGGTGAAAGCCCGTTCGGAGAGAGTGTCGGAGGCGAGCCTTTCGATTTCGCGCCTGATAAGGCGCTTGCATTTCTGCACTGCCTGCGGATCGCATCCGAAATAGATCTGCATCAGACCTGTATCACTCAGCAGAGCGATGGAGCTGTCGACGGTGTAGGCCAGCCCCCTTTTGTCGCGTATCTCCTGATTCAGTCTGGAATTCATGCAGGGGCCCCCGAGATAATTGTTGAGCAGCATCAGCGGGTATTTTCGGGGGTCGCGCCGGCCGAAGAGACGGAATCCGGTGATAGTGTGTGCCTGATGCCCGTTGCGGTCTAAGCGGGTGTCGAATCCTTGGCAAGTCGGCGGCAGAGTGCGGTCCGACAAAGGAGCGGGGAAATGCAGCTGGCCGAAATGGCGTTCCATAAGCCGGATGCTTTTCTGCGGGTCGTCGTGGCTTACGATATAAGCCACCATATTGGCCGGAGTATAGAATCGGTCGAGGAAAGCCCGGCAGTCGGCCGATGACAGATTGCGCACGCTTTCGGGCGAACCGAGTATATTATGTGCCAGCGGCGAACCGGCGAATATGCGTTCCTCAAACTCGTCATAGACAGATTCGGCGGGCGAGTCGAGATATGAATTGATTTCCTCTATCACCACTTCGCGTTCCCTTTCGAGTTCCTTTTGCGGGAAGATGGAGTTGCGTATGATATCGGCCAGCAGTTCTACGGCCCGCGGAGCGTATCCGGCCGGGGCATTGGTATACACCATAGTTTCCTCCTTCGAGGTGTAGGCATTGATTTCGCCTCCGATACTTTCCATACGGTTGGAGATATGCCAGGATCGTCGGGATGGTGTCCCCTTGAAGATTGTATGCTCCACGAAATGTGCCAGGCCGTGGGAGTCGGGACGCTCATCGCGGCTCCCGGCCCCTATGGCCACCCCTATATAGCTTACGAGTCCTGAAGTGCGCCGGGCCACTATCCTCATCCCATTGGAGAGGGTGACTACAGTCGGATTCGGGTCATTATGTATCGCTGTCATGAAACTAATAATCCAGATGGTATGCGGACAGGAGAGCGGAGCCGCTTAAAAATGTATTAAGAACCAGAATAATCTCCGGTTACAAGATGCAAAATTAGTAATTACCCTCCAAAATTCGGCAATAGATTGTGGAGATGTGTGAAAAATGATTAAATTTGCATTGTAAAATCAAGATATGCCATGTCTGTAGAAGAGTCCGGTGTGCCGGAGAAAGAGTGGAATGGCATGTCGGCATATGATACACATGAAACTTAAAAAGGTAACTCGACAGCTTCTTCATAACGATAATTTCATATATACATTCATCCGTTCCGGCGTGTCATCACAGACATCGGGGTGGACAGACTTTGCGGTCAGCTTCGTATTTTTTGCCTGGGTGCATTGTACCCCATGGCTTTCCACGGCGCTTGGAGCCGTGGCCGGGGGGGTGGTGAACTGTGTGCTCAACTATCGCTTCACGTTCCATGCCGAGGGCGTTCACTGGCGGGCGGTGGCCGTAAAATTCTTTATGGTATGGGTAGGAAGCTTTCTGCTCAATTCATTCGGCACGCAGGCACTCTATTATCTTATCCAGAATCTCGACTGGCTTGAAGATATAGGGTTCAAGCGCGACGGCTATTTCGCGGCTGCGCGACTGTTTGTGGCTCTGATTGTATCCTGGGGCTGGAATTTCCTATTGCAGCGATACTTCGTCTACCGCGTGACGCGTTTCGACACTCTGGCGATAAAGACAATGAACCGCCTCATTCCTTCTCTGCATTGAGATTGTGAAGAAACAGATTATAGAGTTTGTGCCGCAGGTCCCGGATAGTGATTGCCATTGGCGACAGTAGCGGTATTTCCGGCGCCATAATCGGGCGCATACGGCTTTTGCGAGAAGTAGAGAACAGGGCGATGCCGGCATGATGGCATTCGACATCAATCTCACGGGCGAGAGATGCAGGCTCCCCGTCGAAGTGGACTGCGCCGTCAGAACTCCGGATTATCTTCAGACGCGATGCCCGGAATGTGGTGCATGTATGAGTCTTCCCCGCGAATCCCCACAGCACATCAAGCCCGGCCCTGGCCTCCTCGAAGAAATTGCCGTGGTGAATGACCGTAATGTCGAGCAGACCGTCTTTTATTGAGGCCTGCGGAGCGATATAGGCATTGTTGCCATACTGCGAGGCATTGCAGACCGCTACCAGCAGAGCTCTCTCAGTGATATTGAGGCCATCTGCGATGATGGTATACGTCTCGGCCTTATATTTGAAATATTCCTCCATGACGGTGCGGATATAATTGTTGAATCCGCGCCCGGGCCGGTTGTTGAATTTCTCGGTCACCTCTGCATCGAAGCCCACACCGAAAGTGCAGAAGAACGGGCGGTCGTTGGCCGTGGCATAATCAGCCCGCAGCACCCTGTCTTCGGCAATAACCTTCATCGCCCCCGGTATAGTCATGGGCACTCCGAGGTGGCGGGCAAGTCCGTTGCCTGAGCCGAGAGGAATAACCCCCATTGCCACATCCGAGCCGCATATTCCCCGGGCTACTTCATTGACGGTGCCGTCGCCGCCACAGGCAAGAATGCCGTAATACCCCTTTTCGACAGCCTCGCGTGCCAGAAGAGTGGCATGTCCGGCCGACCGGGTGTATCTGACGTCAGTCAGATAGTGCAATGACGAGTCAGCGCCATGAATCCCGGAATATGTCAGACGCCGCGCCTCTGTCAGAATAAGGGAGTCAGCCCCTTTGTTGGCCACGACACCGGCTTTGGGATTGATGACAATCATCAGACGACGGGGAGTAAGAGAGACCATAATCTTATCTTTACCTTAGATATACAATATCCAGGCGCATCGGAGGCCGATGGCCCATGAACAAGAGAAACGGGATAATCACCCGAATTTACTGCAAATTTACTTCAAATCGGTATTTTAAACAAATAAATTGTTAAATTTGCATTGAAAAGAGAGATTCATTATATATTATATCATGAAAGAACTGACGAGAAAACTCTTGCTGACTCTAATTTGCATACTTCTCGGCGGTGCTGTGGCGGAACTTCATGCCGGCCACAGTCACTCCGATTCCGGGAATCTGCCCACTGAAGAACTCAAACGCCTCAACAAGGCCATCAAAGCCGCCGATATGTATCTTCACGACAAGACGGTAGGTCTGGATTCAATGGCGCGTAGCTACCGTGAGCTTCCGGTGTCCGACCATCTCGGCCGCTGGCAGACAGCCATGAATCTTGCCGAAGGATATCTGCCTCTGCGTGCCGACTCCGCGTTGAAATATTCGCAGCTCGCACTTGAATGCGCCAGCACGGATCACGACTGGCCTCAGGAACTGCAGAGCCGGGTGCTTCGTGTCAATGCCCTGAGCACATGCGGCATATTCACCAAGGCACTTGCCGAATTCAATGAGATCGACGCTTCCAGGGTGCCTGCCAATCTCAAGGTGTCATACTGGATGGCCGGCAGGAAACTCTACGGCTACATGCGCCTCTATGTGGAGGGGGAACAGGAATTCTACAAACAATATACCGATCTCTACTTCCAGTACGATGACTCTCTGATGCAGATGCTCCCTGCGGCCGACAATATACGCCAGTTCTATACTGCCGAACGAATGGTCAATCAGGGGCACAACAAAGAAGCTAAAGAAATACTGGACGGGATTGTGCGCCAATTGCCGGAAGAGGCCAATCTATACGGCATGGCCTCATTCCAGCTTGCACTTGTGGCCAAAAACGAAGGGCATCCGCGACTTTACGCTACTTATCTCGCTCAGGCGGCGATATCCGATATCAAGGGGTGTGTCAAAGATGGCCTGGCGCTTCCGGCCCTTGCCGAATGGCTATACCGCGAGGGTGAGTTGAATCTCGCATTCCAGTATATCAACTACGCCCTTGAGGATGCGATGGAGGGTAATGTGAGAATGCGCACAGTCACTATAGCCGCCATGCTTCCGGTAATCGACGAGGCATACAGGGAGAAAATCAATGCGTCCAGGGATGAGCTGATGGTATATTTCCTTCTTGTCACGTTTCTTCTCATACTCTCAGGCGCCCTTGTATTTGTGTTGATGCGTCTCAATAAGCGGTCGCGCGCCAATGCGCGTCAGCTGGCCCGCACGTCAGAACTTCAGGAGTCATACATAGGGCATTTTATCGGTCTGTGTTCCACATACGCCACACGTCTGCATTCGTTGCAGAAACTTGTGGTGCGGAAGCTGGCCTCAGGCCAGGCTGATGAATTGCAAAAGCTGATAAAGAGCGGTAAATTCGGCGAAGACCAGAACGAGGAATTCTACAAGATATTCGATAATGCCTTTCTTGACATTTATCCCGATTTCATAGCGAGGATGAATGCCCTGCTGCGCCCCGAAGAAGCAGTGGAACTGAAGAAAGAGCGTGAACTCACTCCCGAACTGCGCATCTATGCCTTCGTGCGGCTCGGGGTGGATGAATCCACACGCATAGCGCAGATGCTCAACTACAGCGTAAGCACAGTCTATTCCTATCGCAACCGGATGCGTAACCGGGCTAAAGACCGTGAGAATTTTGAGCGGGATGTGATGCTGATCGGCAAGAACCCGCTCGATTCGGATGAGTGACAGGCGGTGGGGGGCACCGGGCGTGGCTCACAGCTTTGGCGATGGCCGGAAAGGCTCTTCCGAGGGAGGTGTAAATAGGGGAAATAAGACAATCAGGGAGTAGCTGATATTTAGATTCAAGCTGTATGAAGAGTTATATTGTAGATTTTTAACTGACGGTAAGACAAGGTGTTAAAACTTAGACAACTTATATTTGACCTTATATGATGATTACAAAGTTTTGATTGCGGCAAAAATCATAGTAACTTTGCATCGTGAAAAAGAGATTCTTTTCATCCATACTCTTTCTCTTGATTAAGTAAATTCTCATAAGGCAGAAAAAGATTACAAGGTTAGTAAAGGTGTAAAAAATTAGTATTGACGACTAAATCGTTTATGTTAGGTTTGTAGAAATAAATTTGATTCGCACTGCGGCAGACTTCTTGTGAAAGTGGTCTGTCTTTTTTTGTGCATATGCGTGTCGTGTGCCGGACCCCGTCTCCGGCATCTTTTTTCGGCTTGCAGAGCTTTTATATGTGTTTGCCTATATAGTAGCCCAGTGCGCAACCGAAGAGACCTACGAAGATGGTCATGGCGCCGAAGATGAGCCATGTCAGGAACTGTCCGGCTTCATAGTATTTTACGCTGTCGAGAGTGAAACTTGAGAATGTGGAGAATCCACCGCAGAATCCTGTCATGGTGAGGAGCGTGAAGGCGGTTCGGGTCTGTTCGTTCCACAGACAAGAATTATTTGCGAGCCATCCGCTTAAAATGCCTATCACCAGGCATCCTATTGAGTTGATGACCCATGTGGCGAATCCCAAAGGAGAATTTTTAAGCAGGAGTACGATAAGATAACGTGCGGCGGCCCCCAGGCCGCCAGCAATCGCTACTAATGTTATTCTTACCCATATGTTCATATGCGTGTCGTAGGTATGTGTATGTCCGTAATCTTATGTGTATGTCGTAGTCTGATGTCTGTGTATTCAGATAGCGCCCGGCGCATGCAGAGATACTGTAATGTGCGTGTGGCCGATCGTTGAGTCGAATATGTTGATATTCTTCTTACTCCGCACCGGAATCGGCTAAAAAAAACAGCCCACCGGAATCGACTAAAAAATAAGCCCGCATATTGTATAAATTAAATTTGAACACTTACTTATGAACACTTGCTTATAATATATACGGCTTGAGGAGATAATAGTTCGTATATATGATGGCGGTGGCGAGGATAAAAGGAAAGGCCTGTGGCTCGAAAACCACAGACCTTTTCATAAAATAAGCAAAGTGTTTTATTATTTTATGGATAGGATTCGATAGATGGTGATGCGTCACACAGGGTGATGAATCTGGATTGGCGGGGAGAGAAAGACTGTTTTTACTTTGCGAGACGTGCCTCTTCGCGGGCAATGTAAGCGTCGATAGAGATGCCGTTGCCGAAGCTGAAAGTGGGATAGGAATCCTTAATCTGTTTGTAGCAGTTGAGGGCATCCTGATATTTCTTCTGAGCATCGAAGATATTGGCCTTTTTCCAAAGCACTGCGGGTGCGATTTGCTGGTTGCCGGCGGCGAGGCGGAGGGCCTTGTCATAGGCGGAGATGGCCTCGTCGTATTTCTTGATGTTGACATAAGAGTCGCCGAGAAGCACATTAGCCTGAGCCTGCATGATGTCGTCTTTTGTGCTGAAGCCTTTAAGATATCTGGCGGCCTGCTCATAATTGCCCTGGCGATAGAACGCCTCGGCTGCCTGAAGAGCGGCGAGATTACCGGCATCTGAGCCGGAGAATTTGTCGGCTACTTTGGCATATTCCACGGCTGCGATTGAGTCGTTGCCATTGGCTTTTGTCTCTACCTGGAAGTAAGCGTTCTGGGAGTTTTTGTAAGAGGGCTTGAGATATCCCCAGTACCAGGCGGCTCCGCCGGCTGCAAAGATTACAATCAATGCTACACACCAATAGATTACCTTTTTGTTGTTGGCCACGTGCTCGGTGGCGCGGGTGAGGCTGTCATTGATGTTGTCGATAGCGTTTTGCTTCTGGTCGTTGTCGTTAGTTGCCATTGGTTGTCAACAATGATATTTTTAAGTAACTTTTTCAAATTGGAAGAACTCCTGTTAAGATTGGAGCTCGCTCTGAATTGCAAAGTTAAGAATAAATTGTGGGATAGGCAATTATTTTGGTAAATATTTTTTCCGGCGTTCGATTTTGTCTTGTCGGTGGGTGTGGAATGTGATTTTTGGAGTTATATTTGCATATGAATTGGGAAAAGCGGAGGGGGATAGTGTGTCCCGGGTGCCGGCGTGGCGTCATTTCGAGTGATGTGTCGGCCGACGTGGTGTGCGGGTAATATGGGGAAAGTAAAAATTAGTGACACCGCTCTAAATTGGACATAATGGCTCAGGAACTTACATTAGGGACTCGTCTGGGTATGCATATGACTCAGCAGCAGCTTCGCTTTGTGGAGCTGCTGGAACTCACTGCGCCCGAACTTGACGACGAGGTGGAGCGAGAGATTGAGTCAAATCCGGCTCTGGAAGTGGTGGATGACGCGCCGGATAACGGAGTTCGGGAGTCCGACCGTATGCCGCAGTATGTGCGTCGCTGTGCCGGCTCCGTGTCAGACGAAGGGGCGCGGGAATTTGCACCTGCCGATATGGGAGAGTCGCTTTACGACATCCTCCTTGAGCAGGTGGCACAGAGTCCGGCCGATGCCACTGTTACGGGGGTGGCACGTTATCTTATCGGCAATCTTGACAGCAACGGGTATCTGCGTCGTCCGCTTGACATGGTGATTGAGGATCTGGCCGCCCACAGCGGTGTAGAGGTGAGCCGGGATGTGGCAGAAGAGGCATTGAGGCTTTTGCGTTCGCTTGATCCCGCCGGTGTAGGCGCCGAGAATCTTCGCGATTGCCTTTTGCTTCAGTTGCGGCGTATGCCTGCGTCGAAAGTGCGCGACGACAGTATCCGCATTCTTGAAAATCAGTTTGAAGCATTCTCTATGCGCCATAGCCATCGTATAATTTCAGCCCTGCATATGAGCAGGGAAGAGATTGCAGAGGCCAATGAGCTGATACTCACTCTCAATCCCAAACCCGGCGCGGCGTATGGTGGCGCGGCGGAGACTGCGGCCGGAGTGATTGTGCCCGATTACAATGTGGGGCGTGAGGATGACGGACTTCACATCTCGCTCAACAATCATATCCCGGAACTGGCCGTCGGCGAGAGCTTTGCAGAGGCTGTCAGAGGCATGGAGGGGAGGCGTGGACGTCCGCGCAAGGGTACGGAATTTGTGCGCGACCGCTATAAAAGCGCCTCCGAATTCATCCAGCTTCTGCGTCAGCGCCAGCTCACGATGATGAGTGTCATGACAGCCATTGTGAATCATCAGCGGGAATATTTCGAGACAGGCGATGTGTATGCCCTCCGTCCTATGATACTCAGGGATATAGAGCGAGTCACGGGGCTTGATAAATCCGTGGTGTCGCGGGCCACCAACAATAAGTACGTGTCCACTCCCTGGGGCTCAGTGATGCCTGTGCGGGCGTTTTTCAGTGATACGGTCACATCCATGCATCGTCAGGATGCGGAAGAATCGCCGGTCACAGACTCAGACGAGGTTACCGATGTAAAGGAAGCCGAGCGTGTGCAGGCAGATGTGCTGACCAACCGTCAGATTGAGGCTGCGATACGCGAATTGGTGGAACATGAAGACAAGAAGCACCCGCTGAGCGATGAGAAACTGCGGGGCGAGCTGCTGAAGCGCGGTTATGATGTCTCGCGGCGCACAGTGGCCAAATACCGCGACCGCACAGGTATTCTTGTGGCTCGTCTGCGTCGGCAGCTATGATGGCCGTCGGAGTCGCGGAGCGGGTGATGCAGGGATAGGGGGTCAGAGTATCGGCAATTCGATGCGGAACGTCGTGCCTTGTCCGGGTTCTGAACATTTTACGAATATTCTACCTCCATGATACTCCTCGATTATGCGTTTCACGAGAGTCAGACCGAGTCCCCAGCCACGCTTCTTGGTGGTGTACCCGGGATTGAAAACAGTCTTGAAGTTTTTTCGGGCTATACCTTTCCCCGTGTCAGAAATTTCGATAAAGGCAAGATTCTTCTCGGCCCCGGTGGTGATGTCGATAGATCCTTCTCCATCCATCGCATCGACAGCGTTTTTGGTGAGATTCTCCATTACCCATTCAAACAGTGGACGCGACAGACGCACCCCATGATCGTCGGAATCCAGATGCATCGCGATGGCGACTTTGCCTGAAATCCTGTTCTTCATATAATCGAGCGACGAGCCCACTACGTCATTGAGATATTCCACATTAAGTTCCGGTGCAGATCCGATTTTCGAGAATCTGTCGGCTATCACCGAGAGCCGTCGCACATCCTTATCGATTTCTGTAGTCACATCCTTGTCGGCACCGGTGACTTCAAGATACTGGGTCCATGCCATAAGAGATGATATGGGAGTGCCGAGCTGATGAGCGGTCTCTTTAGAAAGCCCGACCCATACTCTGTTTTGTTCGGCACGCTTTGAGTAAAGCACCGCAAGATATATTATAGCCACAAGCACCACCATAACCCCCAGCTGCACATATGGGTATAGACTCAGCCTCTTGAGCAGAATCGAATCTTCGTAATAGATATATTGTCGTGTATTATCGAAGATTTCCACTTCGATGAAATGAGGGTTCTTGCGTGCCATCAGATGCAGGGGCGTGTCGCCTCCCTGAGCCTTAAGGCGCTTGAGCAGATAGCGTCGGTTGCGTTGGGATAGTTGCTCGAATCCGGCGCCGGCCTCGGGCTGATGTTCCGGAAGATTAAAATTTCTGAATTCGATTATATTGAAATCATCATCGGCCACCATTACCGGGATGGAATTATTCTGCTCGATTATGGAAAGCAGAAATTCGAAATCGGAATCCACATCCGCCTTCGCCAGACGTTCGGTGGCTTTGGCCCAGATGTTCATTCGTTCACGCTCTTGTTGGGCCAGGGCCTTCACCAGATTATTTGATATAAGCATCACCGCCACTACAGCCGAAAGGCTAATTGCCAGGAAGATAATCTTGCCGGCGCGCTGATTGTCGTAGAAAGAAAGACGGGCCATAATGACAGTTGGGGTCTTAAAATATCGGGTATACAGACCGATGTCTATAACTCAAGAATTCGCGATTTGGCAGCATCGGCAGAATCGAGGTAATCAGAGAGTATGTAGCGGGCCACGGCCGAAGAGTCGTGATGCCCGATGACGACATCAGCCTTCTCCAGTACCTCGGGTACGGCATTGCTCACAGCCACTGCCGTATCGGCGATGGCAAACATCGAGAGGTCATTGAGATTATCGCCGAACACCACAATCCTGCCGGCGCCGCAATCACGCGCGAGAGTGCGGATGGCCTGCGCCTTTGAGGCATGTTCCGGAAACACCTCAATCATGGCTATTTCAGGATCATTGGCATCATTATAGCACATCGGAGTGACCCCCTCCACCTCGCATAGTCTCCTGTAGGCCGGATGCGCCATTCCTGCGGGCTGCATGGCAAAGAGCAGCATCGCATTGTCGATTTTTTCAGGGAATAGACTGTTGCCATCCGGAGGGATAATGAAAGTCTTATACGGACTGTGCGACCGCGCGGCGATGAATTCTCGTTCCATGTCGGACAGGGGTCCGTGATGATACACGTATATCTTATTGTCGCGCAGTGTGTAGAGGAAATACGACAATCCGTGGCTGCTGTATATCTCCCTCAGTTCGGAGATGACTGATTCGGGGAAGAACTGTGTATTCGAGTATGCGCCCGAGTCGCGATGCCACATAGTGGCGCCGGTCATTACGATTGCCGGAAGATTCAGATGGATTTCGCGCAGCAGACTGCCTAAAGTGCCGGGAGTGCGGGCCGTGGCCACGGTGAAGAGCGCTCCGCAGTCGATGGCGCGGTTGATCATATCGGCCGCTTCCCCGGGGATTCTGATTGATGAGTCGAGGAGAGTCCCGTCAAGGTCAGAGACGTATAGAGTTTTATCGGGTTGCATTTTTTTGTCTGATTTCAGTATATTCCACATCACTGACCTGACATTCGGCGGCAAAACCGGTCTTGGCGTCTGACTTGGACGAATCGTCCTTGATGACAGTCTGTGCGAATTCGCGTATTTCGGTGTATTCCACATCCACGGCATATTCCTTGGGAATAAGGGGTTCATCGGCCGGATGCCGGGAGCGGGTATTCTGATGCCCGACAGGATTTGTCCAGGTGCCGTAGGCGGCATTACGTCGGTTTCTGGCATTTTTTTCAGCCTGACGCTGCTCCTTTTCAGTTGGCATTCCCATCTGCCGGCGAAGATAATCGGCAAGTTTCTGCTCGGCCCTGCGTTGCAGCCAGGGGCGTATATATGGTGCAAAAATCAGCCAAATGGCTATAATCGCGAGGATTATTACTATAGCGGTCATTGTGATAGAACTAAGGATATACAATACGACTGGAGAGAGTGTCGCGTGTGAGTGGCCTGCTGCATCGGGGTGTCATTATCCGGCCGGCTCATGGCTTCGGGCGAGAGAATGCCGAAAGCAGGAGATAAAACAGAATTATCGGAATCAGCCCCTGCAGCCCGATGCAAATGAGGATTGCGGCCGAAGCGGCAATAAGAATCCAACGGCATTCATTGCCTTTCCAGCCATAGTCGTGAAACTTCAGTGCGAACAGTGGCAGCGGCGACACCATAAGCCAGGCCTCGAACAACATAATGGGTATAATCAGAGCCGGGCTCCAGAGCCATCCCCATTCAGGGTGATTCCATATTACCGCCACATAACCGATCCAGAAAAGCGCATTTGCCGGAATCGGCAGACCGATAAAAGATGAAGTCTGGCGGGTATCGACATTAAACCGTGCCAGACGCAGAGCGCCGGCGACGGGGATAATCATTGTGAGCCAGGGGAGCCAGGCCGGGATTCCCGGCCGAATGGCGAGAATATTCAGCATCAGCATGGCTGGCGCCACACCGAAGCTGACAAGATCTGAGAGAGAGTCAAGTCCCTTCCCCATAGCCGACCATGCTTTGAGCAGACGTGCGGTAAAGCCGTCAAGGAAATCGGCGGCTACAGCCACAGCGATGGCGATACATGCCCATTGCCAACCTGTCAGTCCGGCAGAAATGTCCAAGGGATGGAATGTAAACACGATTGCCACGCATCCGGCCAGTATATTGATACAGGTCAGTGCGTTGGGTAGATTTCTACGTAAGATATTCATTTTTTGTCAAGGCGAGCGATAGGGGTCAGGCCACCGCGGGTAATCTGTCCCATTTTTACCAGAATGTCGCAGTCAAGAGGTAGATAGATATCGACCCGAGATCCGAATTTGATGAATCCGAGATGCTCATCGATAGAGGCATTGTCGCCCACAGCGGCATAGGTGACAATCCGGCGGGCCATGGCTCCCGCAATCTGGCGCACCGTGATTAGCTGGCCGTTGGAGAGGCGCATCCCGATTGTGGAGCGTTCGTTTTCAGTGCTGCTCTTCGGAAGATAGGCGGAAAGGAATCGCCCGTTGTGATGCTCCACGTATTCTACAACGCCTGAGACCGGATACCAGTTCGCATGTACGTTGAGCGGCGACATGAATACCGAGAGCAGAATCGCCTCTGCGTGTAGGAACTCCGGCTCATAAACCCGCTCGATAGCCACTACCTTCCCGTCGACAGAGCTTACCACCAGCCCGTCGGAAGAGCCGTGGAAAGTGCGTTTCGGACACCGGAAGAAATTGAACACGAAAGAATATACCAATAACGACACCGCAGAGAGCAATGCCGGCATAATCCAGGGCGGCAGAAACAGCCATACCGGGATGTTGAGGGCTGCCAGCACCAGAAAAAGCATTATTAGTATATTCGTACCTTCGTGATGGATTTTCATTGCGGTAGTAGGGGTAACTGTATGTTTTAATGTGTCGGCAACCTCAGGTTCCCGGCAACGCACGTACAAATTTACAAAAAATCTTCACAATATCCCCTTAAAACTGGGAAAAGAATCAAAAAAAGGGCAACGAGGGGGTAAAAAAGGGTGTCCAGAAATAAAAAAAGCGCCGGAAATTGATTAATTTTGCATTTTGGGAGTGCTCAGCGCCCTTGAGAGGGGATAGAGCACCTTGCGGTCTGCATGATGCGGTGACGCCGACAGCGTCATTGCCGGCCAGCCTGCCCCGACCTACAATAACAACAGCTTCATATATTTATTATGGACATCTCATACAAATGGCTCAAACGCTATATTGATTTCGACTATACTCCCCGCGAGCTTGCGGCGGTGTTCACTTCTCTTGGTCTTGAATGCGACAATGTGGAAGAGGTGGAGAGCATCCGTGGCGGACTTAGAGGTATCGTCATAGGCAAAGTGCTCACATGCGAGCCTCATCCGGATTCCGACCATCTGCACATCACCACCGTTGACCTTGGCGACGGTCAGGCTACCCGGATAGTGTGTGGCGCTCCCAATGTGGCGGCCGGCCAGACGGTGGTAGTGGCCACCGTAGGCACTACGCTATATGACGGCGACAAGGAGTTTCAGATTCGCAAGTCGAAAATCCGCGGAGTGGAATCATTCGGCATGATTTGCGCTGAAGATGAAATCGGACTCGGCGAAAGCCACGACGGAATAATGGTGCTTGGCGAGGATGTGGCTCCCGGCACCCCGGCCGCAAAATATTTCAAAGTGGAAAGCGACTATCGCCTCGAAGTGGAACTGACTCCCAACCGCGTGGATGCCGCCAGCCACTACGGATGTGCCCGCGATCTGAAGGCCCATCTTTGGAAAGAGCGCTATGCGGACGATACTCTGGCAGTGCTTCCGGAGGTGAGAATCCCGGATGAGAATGCTTTCGCCATCGACCGCCCTGATGGCGGCGTTGCCGTGGAAGTGCTCGACACCGAAGGGTGCGGCCGATACACAGGCATCACGGTGCGTGGCGTCAAAGTGGCAGAATCGCCGGAATGGCTGCGCAATCTGCTTATAGCCGCCGGTCAGCGCCCGATCAATAATATTGTAGACATCACCAACTTCATACTGCTCGGTATCGGGCAACCGCTGCACTGCTTCGACCTTGCGCATATCAAGGGGGAGCGTATCGTGGTGCGCACATGTGCGGAGGGTACTCCATTTGTGACTCTCGATGGAGTAGAGCATAAACTCTCTGACCGCGACATGATGATATGTGACGCAGAGAAACCGGTGTGTATGGCCGGAGTGTTCGGCGGCCTTGATTCAGGAGTGACCGAGACTACCCGCGATATCTTCATCGAGAGCGCCTGGTTCAATCCCACACGTGTACGCCGCACGGCCCGCCGTCACGGACTGAGCACCGATGCCTCATTCCGCTACGAGCGTGGCACAGACCCCTCGGTCACACTCTATGCCGCCAGACTGGCCGCAGTGATGGTGCAGCAGCTGGCAGGCGGTGAAATATGCGGTCCGCTGACCGACTTTTACCCACATGAGATACTCCCGGCAGAGGTCGACTTCTCACTTGCATACTGCAACTCGCTAATAGGCAAGGATATACCTCGCGAGATGGTGGTGTGCATACTGAAAGCCCTCGAATTCGGAGTGACGGAGACGGAAAATCCCGATGTGCTGCGTCTGCATGTGCCGACGTATCGTGTCGATGTCACCCGCCCATGCGATGTGGTAGAGGAAATATTGCGTGTCTACGGCTACAACAATGTGGAGTTCGGCACAGAAATGCACGCGAATCTTTCTCAGCGCGGTGCCACCGACTTCAGCTATGCGCTGCAGCAGAACGTAAGCGACGCGCTGACCGCACAGGGATTCATGGAGATCCTCAACAATTCACTGACCGCACTCTTATATTACGAGGAGAATGAAGTGTATCCGCGTAGCAGCGCAGTGGTGGTGATGAATCCACTCAGTCAGGACCTCAGCCTGATGCGCCAGACACTGCTTTATGGCGGATTGGAATCGATAAGTCATAATGTCAACCGCAAGGCTTCGGACCTCCGCCTCTACGAATTCGGCAACGTCTATAGCTATGACCCCGCCCGAGCCGAATCCAGACCTGACCGTCCCCTCGCAGCCTACAGTGAGTCGATGCACCTCGCGCTTTGGCTCACCGGTGATTTCCGTCTTCCGGGATGGAACAGCCAGAGGGCAGAGGCCACAGTCTACGACCTGAAAGGTGTGGTAGAGAATCTGTTGCGCACCCTTGGCATTCCGCAAGGCGCACTGCGCTACAGCCAGGACCACAATCAGATATTCTCTGTCAGACTCCGCATCGAATCGAAAGCCGGCAAGAATCTTGGCCATCTCGGCCTGATAAGCCGTAAGGAACTGCAACGCTTCGGCATAGAAGGCGATGTGGCATACGCAGAGTTTGACTGGGACGAACTGTATCGCATGGCCTCACGCACCGAAGTGCTCTACGCGCCGCTTCCCAAGACGCAGCCCGTGCGCCGCGATCTGGCTCTTCTGCTTGATGCCGATGTGCCCTTCGCCCGCGTCGAAGAAGCAATCCGCAAAGCAGAGCGCAAGCTGCTTCGCGAAGTGTGGCTATTCGATGTATATGAAGGCAAAAATCTACCTGCAGGCAAGAAGTCGTATGCTGTGGCAATGACTCTGCAGGATGAAGAAAAGACCCTCAATGACCGCCAGATCGACGCGGTGATGAAGAAAATCATCGATTCACTGACAAAGAACGTCGGAGCCGAACTGCGCTGATTCCGTCAATGATATTCGCCGGAGTGCCCTCCCGTCAACCGGGGGGGGACTCCGGAATAAAATAAAACAACAAAACAAAAACAGACATAACTCCCATGGGAAGAGCTTTTGAATTCCGTAAAGCCCGCAAGCTCAAACGCTGGGGCAACATGAGCCGTACATTCACACGCATCGGCAAAGAAATCACCATCGCTGCAAAAGCCGGCGGTCCGGACCCTGCCATGAATCCGCGTCTGCGTGTGCTGATCCACAATGCCAAGGCGGCCAACATGCCTAAAGACACCATCGACCGCGCTATCAAGAAAGCCACCGACAAGGATGCATCCGACTACAAAGAAATAGTATACGAAGGGTACGGCCCCTTCGGCATTGCCATCGTAGTGGAGACAGCCACCGACAACAACCAGCGCACCGTGGCCAATGTGCGCAGCTACTTCACCAAGCATGGAGGCTCGCTGGGCACCCAGGGCTCGCTGTCGTTCCTGTTCGACCACAAGAGCGTGTTCCACATCAAGCCGGCCGAAGACCTTGACAAAGAAGAGTTCGAACTATCACTTATGGACTACGAGGCTGAACTCGAGGCAGACGAAGAGGAATGGCTGATCTATGGTGCCTTCGAGCAGTTTGCCAACCTTCAGAAATTTCTCGAAGACAGCGGCGTAGAGATTGTATCAGCCGAATTTGAGCGCATTCCCACCGACTACAAGGAGGTGACACCCGAACAGCGCGAGACAATCGAGAAACTACTGGAGCGCTTCGAAGACGATGACGATGTTCAGAACGTGTTCCACAACATGAAAGAGGAGGACGCGGAATAATGCTGAAGCGTATTCTTAAGACGCTGGCACTGTCCTTGCTCCTGCTGGGCATGGCATTGCCGGCCCGGGCCGTGAGTCAGAAAGAAATGGAGCAGGCACGCACCATCACGGCATTCTGGTATCTTCGCTATGCCAATAACGGCGCCGGATATATGGAAGAGGGGAAGATGCCCGCTACCATGGCCGAACTCGAAAAGATGCTGAAGGAGACTGAGCGTGCCAACCTGAAAGCCTTCAAGGCAGTATCGACGCCTTCTGACTATGCGACCTGGGATAAGAAGAAGCTCGTGGCCTACTGGAGCGGCACTTTCTTCAACTCGGCCGGACTAAAGGCCGAAGGGAAGGTGGCGCGTCGCCGCGTGGAGGGGAAACTGAATGCCATGACAGTGTCTGCCGCGCCTGCCGCCACAGAGCAGGTGCCGGCAGAGGCTGCGCCGTCTGAAACACCGAAGCCGGAACCCGCGGCTGCCGAAGCAGCGCCGGTGCAGCCGGCTGCATCGGCTCAGCCGACCCCGACAGAGGGTGGGGCCGCTGTTGATACTTCAGTCACAGTCGAGGAAGAACCGTCTGACCGAAACAGCCGCCGGAGTGGCTCCGGCTCCACATGGATCTACATCGTGGCGCTCATTGTTCTGGTGGGAGTGGTGGTTTGGCTGGTGATATTCGCTTCAAAGACAATGCAGCAGTCTGAAAAGAAGAGCGACGACACGGATTCCGACAGTGAGCCGCGCCACAGAACATCGGAACCGAAAGCCACGCAGCCGCGTAACGAGACATCGGCAGCCGATAATGACGAAGTGCGGGCATTGCACCGAGAGATAAAAGGACTGCGCGAACAGTGTATGCGCCTTGGCGAAGAAAACGGGCGTCTGGAGTCAGACCTGACCGAGGCCAGACGCGAACTTGACGCAGTGCGCGGGCGTCTGCGTGCGGCCGAAGCCATGGCGTCAGCCGCGTCGGCAGCTCCGGCAGAGACAGTGCGCAGAGATGCTTCGGCTGCGGCTTCGAGGAGCGAAGCCGCAGCCGTACGGCCGGAGGCCTCGCCTGAGCGTGTGGCACCCCGCAAGGTGGCTCCTGTGCAGGAAGAGGTGGATGAACCCCGCGAGATATATCTCGGCAGAGTGAATCCCAAGGGACTGTTCGTAAGGGCCGACCGTCGTCCGGTGGCCGACAAGACGGTATTCGTACTCACTACGACCGATGGCTATACCGGCTCCTACCGGGTGCTGCAGATGACCGAAGTGATAGAACGCTGTCTTGAGAACCCCGACCATTATCTGGCCGGAGGTTGCACGGCTCCCGATTTGCTGGCCACCGAAGATGCCGCATGTATACGCACCATCCAGTCGGGCACAGCCATCTTCGAAAACGGTTGCTGGCGGATGATACGCAAGACCAAGATAGTATATGAGTAAGTAGGTGCTTAAAAGTAAGTGCTCAGATCTGGCAACTATGCAGCGGAGAAACAGTGCCGCATATTGTATAAATTCAATTTGAACACATACTTAAATATAAAACACTTGCTTGTCAGCTCAAAATATTAGCGAATCTTGTCGTTGAAAAAGTTGAAGCGACTCCATCGTTTCAATCTACACCTCAATCCACAGTGGTAGATTAAATTAATATAAGTTTGTGCCAATCGGTTTGGCAGAATAAGAAAAAAGTATTAATTTTGTCATGAATATCGGTTGCAGCCCGAAAGCTGCAGCCGTTGGAAGCCCTGATGGCGGAATCGGTAGACGCGCTGGTCTCAAACACCAGTGGAGCAATCCGT
>DKWX01000037.1:31406-36447 GCA_002491945.1 Porphyromonadaceae bacterium UBA7141 | reverse complement strand
TTTTTAACGAACTATTGTTACATATTCTCATTATGTTAACATTTCTTAGAATATATGGAATAAACCTTCAATCTCTACATAAGTCATATTTACATAAACCCTGAATTTTCAACCAAATATTCGATCGGTCTGACGGCCGGTCTGACGGCTATGAAGCATATAGTACGACCATTTCTTTCCACTTCTCTCATCCTTTTTCCTCTCTTGGCTTTGGCCGACGGCTCTATCACCGGGCAGGTGACAAGCAAGGAATCGGGCGAACCTCTCGATTTCGTGACAGTGCAACTTTTTGATGCCAAACGCAATCCGCTCCCGGTGGGCACTGAGACTGACCTCGAAGGCCGATTCACTCTCCCGAAGGTAAAAGACGGGAAATATATAATAAAGATATCTTCTGTAGGCAATGTCGATATGGAGCGCCCTGTGACTATTGTCGGTCAGAACATCAATATCGGCGAACTGAAGATGGCCACTGATATGAAGCTGCTGCAGGAAGTGGTGGTGGAAGGTGTGCGTTCGCAGATGCGCTTCGAACTCGACAAGAAAGTCTTTCAGGTTGACGCGAATATCGCAGCTGCCGGGCAGTCGGCTTCCGAACTCCTTGAATCAATCCCCTCTGTTGAAGTCGACCAGGACGGCGAAGTCTCTTTGCGCGGAAATTCAAGCGTCACTGTCTGGATAAATGGCAAGGAGTCGGGGCTTACGGCCGACAACCGGGCTCAGATTCTTGAACAAATCCCGGCCGAGACAATCGAAAGCATCGAAGTAATCACGAATCCTTCGGCAAAATATTCTCCTGAAGGGACTTCCGGTATCATCAATATAATATTGAAGAAGAATCGCAGAGGCGGCTATTTCGGGTCGGCCGAAA
This sequence comes from Porphyromonadaceae bacterium UBA7141, assembly GCA_002491945.1. Lineage (GTDB taxonomy): Bacteria > Bacteroidota > Bacteroidia > Bacteroidales > Muribaculaceae > Lepagella. The sequence continues at coordinate 35,576 of DKWX01000037.1, read as the reverse complement.
TAAGCGGCAACACCAATGGCGGTGGAAATGCAAGTGTCAATTTCAATTATAATTCGGCCAAATGGGAGACTTTCGCAAGTGTCGGGTTCCGTATGCGCCGCAATACCGGTGGCTCTCTTTCACGAAGAGACTATGACTCCGGCGAGTTCCTTTATTCGGACTCTGAAAGCCACAACCGAGGCAACAATCTCTTCCTCCGCGCCGGCGCTACGTATCATCTCTCGGATGCCGATCAGCTCTCTGCAAGCGCTTTCGGCATGTTAGGCCATCGCAGGGCTTATTCGAATACGCTCTATTCTTCAACCCTGCCCGACCACTGGAATTCCAACACGCAGTTTTCAAACAACAAGAACGACATGCGCAACGGTCACGTAGAAATGGGCTACCGTCATGAATGGAGCAATAACCATACGCTCGACATGAACGTGGGCTACAGTCATTGGGGCGGACCGGGCATCAATACATATCATGAAAACCGTGCGTTTGACGATGGATTCACCCCTGACTATGACCTCTGGCAGCAACAGTCGCAGAATATTAACTCCAATAATGTGGAGGCCAAACTCGACTATTCCAACCAGATTCTGTCCTGGCTTAAACTTGAGAGCGGATTCCAGGGTAATTATGACCATGAAAATACTCCTGTCAACACTCTCCGGGGGCCGGATCAGGAGTCGATGTCTGTGGCCAAGGACCTGTACAACCGTTTCATCTACAACAACAATATCTCTGCTCTCTATCTTACTCTTGGCGGGAAGGTGAAGGATTTCAGTTTCTCTGCCGGATTACGCGCCGAGGCCTGGCAAGTCCGCACAAAGTCTCTTGAATACGGTGAGATGCCTGAAGCCTCCGACTGGTACCGGAAGAATAATTTCGCACTTTTCCCATCGGCTTTCCTGAGTTATTCGCTCCCGATGGACAATGAACTGCAAATCAACTATACCCGACGCATCCGTCGCCCATTCGGCGGACAGCTGAATTCTTTCCGAAATATCTCGGATCCCGCCAACATCAGTTTCGGTAATCCTGAACTCGAACCTGAATACGCCAATTCTTTCGAGCTTAACTATCTCAAAAGCTGGACCATGCACATGATCTCTGTATCGGCATATCTGAGACAGAGCAGCAATCTGATGAACCGGATGTCATATCTCGACAACAATGTCATGTACACTACCTGGGATAATATCGGACGTCAGACAAACTCCGGTATTGAGATTGTGGCCAAGAACTCTCTTTTCCGTTGTCTGGACCTCACTACGACCGTCAACCTCTACAACAACCATATCTCAGCATGGTCAACTACATATTATGCAGAAGGCAAAGAGTTTCCCCTCTTCGGCAAGGCACGCAATTCTTTTGCCTGGGATGCACGCATAATGGCTTCTGTAAAACTCCCCTGGAGTCTTTCTTTTCAGGGCACAGGAAGATATTCTTCCAAATCTCTGACAGCTCAGGGAAGCCGTCAGGGCGGATGGAGTGTTGACCTGGCATTGCGCAAGAATCTGGGTGACTGGTCGTTCTCGCTGAATTGCCGGGATGTGTTTGATTCCAGAAAGTTCAAGAGCACTGTCGATGGAACCGGCTATACACAATATGACGAACGCTGGCGCGGCAGACGAAACATAAGCCTCTCCGTCAAATATGCCTTCGGCAACATGAAAGCCAAACAGAACAATAAGAACAATATTGACGAACCGAGTTACAATTCCGGATATGGCGAGACTGAGTTCTGACATGAATGATGTCTGAGCCTCAATGGTTACGGGTATGTCTGACCATATCCCGGGTCCACATACAAAACACATTGCTCAAGCGACAAGGAGACATCGGCCGATGTCTCCTTGTCGCTTAATTCCTGAGTAAGTGTTGAAATTTAATTTATACAATATGTGGAACGGGGGCTTAGTCGATTTCGGTGCAGTGAAGGATAATATAAACATATTCGACTCAACGACACGCCGGAAGCGGCAAAAAAGAAGCCGCAGATTGTGGGAAAGATTTCCTTTCAATTGCTATCGGTTAAATTCGGACACTCACAGATTGAAATAGTAAGTGCCGGTAGGAAGGATGACATAGAAATTATATGTCCCTCCACGCAGATAGTAGGTCGTGTTATATGCCGGAGCATCAACCCCTCTGTTCCACATATCGGTCCAGGGATTCCAGGCATTGAGCACCTGCACATTATATTGGGCGCCATTCCAGCTGTAGGCCACCCGCATAGGCACAGTGCGCCATACACCCTGCGCGTCATATCCCACACCGACCACATTGCATATCCCATTATTCATCCCGCCGTAAAGGCCGGGGGCAGGATTGACAATCACTGGCGGCGATGCCTGCCAGCCCCCTCCCCAGGGGGAACCCCAGGCCGGACCAGACGGCTGAAAGCTGCCTCCGGCACCGGGAGCCGGTGCCGAGTTGCCGCCCATTGGTCCCGTGCCACCTCCGCCTCCCGGGCGGTAGCCTCCACCGGCACCGGGAGCCGGTGCCGAATTCTGCGCCATACATGCCAATATCCCTATCAGCAATGACAATACCGTAATTCCTTTCTGCAGCATTTTCATAATCTATCATCCTTTTTGGGTTTATTATAAAACCATCTCCTCTCATTCTTTGTTTTTAAAGCAAATGAGATTTTATGATTGACTGTGACTCTCATTGATTATCTTCAGTCATAATTTCTCTATTAGATTCAAACAAGTGTCCGAATTTAATCTATACAATATGTAAGAGATTGTTTTTAAATCAATTACGGCACTACGCAAAGAAGAATACAAACATATTCGACAGAGCGGCAGTCCGGGCGCGGCAATAAAGAGGCCGCAGATTGTGGAAAAGGTTTCTTTTACTGACTATCGTTTAAATTCGAACTCTTGCTCTAATACAGACAGGGTGCCGACGCGCCACTGATGTCTGACGTAAACCAACAAAATTCAATTATATAATAGTATGTCTTATCTGACCAATGACAAACTCGTAATTGTCGGCGCAGCCGGCATGATCGGTTCAAACATGGCGCAGACCGCCATAATGATGGGTCTGACCCCTAACATTTGCCTTTACGACCCCTACGCACCGGGGCTCGAAGGTGTGGCCGAAGAACTTCTGCATTGCGGATTCGAAGGTCTGAATCTGACCTATACTTCTGACATCAAGGAGGCTCTTACAGATGCCAAATATATCGTCAATTCCGGCGGCGCTGCCCGTAAAGCCGGGATGACGCGTGAGGATCTTCTGAAAGGGAATGCCGCAATCGCCGAGGAGTTCGGTAAAAACGTCAAGGAATATTGCCCTGATGTAAAACATATTGTGGTCATTTTCAATCCGGCGGATATCACCGGTCTGATCACACTGCTGTATTCAGGTCTGAAGCCTTCGCAGGTATCTACGCTTGCGGCTCTTGACTCCACACGTCTGCGCAATGAACTCTCGAAATACTTCAGTCTCCCGGCTGATGAAATCATCAACTGCCGCACATACGGCGGTCATGGCGAGCAAATGGCTGTATACGCATCCACAACAAAGGTTGACGGCAAGCCCCTCACTGAAATAATCGGCACTGAGAAGCTCCCCCGTCAAGACTGGGAAGAACTTAAGGTACGCGTCATTCAGGGTGGCAAGAACATCATCGACCTCCGCGGCCGCAGTTCGTTCCAAAGCCCCGCCTACCTCTCGATAGAGATGATTGCAGCAGCCATGGGTGGCGCTACATTCCGCTGGCCTGTAGGAACATATGTCAACAACGACAGATTCTCCCACATCATGATGGCTATGGAGACCACTGTAAGCAAGGACGGTGTCAAGGTCACTCCTGTAAGCGGCACTCCCGAAGAGGAGAAATCTCTTGACCAGAGCTACCGACACCTCTGCGCTCTCCGCGATGAAGTCATCGGCATGGGCGTCATGCCTCCTATCGCCGACTGGGGCAAATACAACCCCAACCTCGATGCAAAAACCTGCTGACATTACCCTATTTCATCCAAATGATCAAGAAGCTGCCGGGAATATCGATATTTCCGGCAGCTTTTTTATTCTCCGGTATCAGGATGCAATAGCTATGGAAGTCGTTTAAGAACACTTAAGTACGTGTTCGAATTTAACCGATAGTAACTGAAAGTAAATCTTTATATCTTTTATACAATCTGCGGCTTCTTTTTTGCCGCT
>DKWX01000037.1:21969-31089 GCA_002491945.1 Porphyromonadaceae bacterium UBA7141 | reverse complement strand
CACCGGAATCGACTAAAAAACAAGTCCGCATATTGTATAAATTAAATTTGAACACTTACTTACCTGACTTGGGCCATATGAAAATTTCCCAACAGCCGTATCTCCTAATTTTGTGAAATCGGTCGATTTTTATTAACTTTGCATGATTATGGAGTGACGTGGAAATTGAAATCTATATTTTTCATCTATCGGCTCTCCCCTATTTTGAAATCTCAATCAATAAGCTTACAAGATAATGGCAAAGCAAGAAGATGTATTCAAGACAATCATAGCCCATGCCAAGGAGTATGGGTTTGTGTTCCAGTCAAGCGAAATCTACGACGGGCTGTCGGCTGTCTACGACTACGGGCAGAATGGCGTGGAACTGAAAAACAATATCAAGCGTTACTGGTGGGAAGCCATGACCATGCTCCACGACAATATTGTGGGTATCGACTCGGCTATCTTCATGCACCCTACTATCTGGAAAGCCTCAGGTCATGTCGATGCCTTTAACGACCCTCTGATTGACAATAAGGACTCTAAAAAGAGATACCGCGCCGATGTGCTCATCGAAGACGAAATCGCTAAATTCGATGACAAAATCAATAAGGAGGTGGCTAAAGCCGCAAAACGATTTGGCGACAGCTTTGATGAAGCGATGTTCCGCCAGACCAATCCCCGTGTCCTCGAACACGCCAAAAAGCGCGAAGAGCTCCACTCCCGTTTCTCCGAAGCCATGAACGCCAACGATCTCGCCGAGCTGAAACAGATTATACTCGACTATGAAATCGCAGACCCGATCAGCGGCACTCGCAACTGGACCGATGTGCGTCAGTTCAACCTCATGTTCAAGACTGAAATGGGATCTACGGCCGATGGTGCTATGGATGTCTACCTTCGTCCGGAAACCGCCCAGGGCATATTTGTCAACTATCTGAACGTCCAGAAGACGGGACGTATGCGCCTCCCGTTCGGCATCGCTCAGATTGGCAAGGCTTTCCGCAACGAGATTGTGGCACGCCAGTTCATATTCCGTATGCGTGAGTTCGAACAGATGGAAATGCAGTTCTTCGTGCGACCGGGCGAAGAACTAAAATGGTTTGACTTCTGGCGCCAGACTCGACTCAAATGGCATGAGGCTCTCGGGCTGGGCAACGAAAAATACCGTTTCCATGACCACGAGAAACTGGCACATTACGCCAACGCCGCCACTGATATCGAATTTCAGATGCCTTTCGGGTTCAAGGAAGTGGAAGGCATACACTCCCGTACCAACTTCGACCTCTCTCAGCATGAGAAGTTCTCCGGAAGAAAAATACAGTACTTCGACCCGGAACTCGGCGAAAGTTATGTCCCTTACGTAATCGAGACTTCCATCGGCGTCGACCGCATGTTCCTCTCTATTTTCTGCAGCTGCTTCGAAGACCAGGACCTCGGCAACGGCGACCACCGCGCTGTGCTACACTTCCCGCCGGCTCTGGCTCCGGTAAAGTGTGCTGTACTCCCGCTCGTAAAGAAGGACGGTCTGCCTGAAAAGGCAAGAGAGATTCAGCACCGTCTCCGGTTTGACTTCACTTGTCAGGTGGACGAAAAAGATTCTATCGGCAAACGCTACCGGCGTCAGGATGCTATCGGCACTCCATATTGCATCACAGTCGACCATCAGACTCTCGAAGACGACACCGTGACACTGCGCCATCGTGACTCTATGGAACAGGAGCGTGTAAAAGTGACTGACCTCGAAAAGATTCTTTCCGAAAAGGTCAGCCTCAACACTCTCCTCAAGAAACTACTTTAATTTCAAATTTTACTGTCGGCATATTGCCGCCTCCCGATCCCATCCACTTACGGGAGGCGGCAGTCGGCCGACCGGATATATAATTTCTCAATGATGAAAAGATTTCTAAAAAAAATCTTTTGCGCGATCGCAGTCATAGCTGCATCCGCATCCCTGTCATCCTGCAATTACAACTCTCTCGTCGAAGAGCAGCAAAGTGTGGACCAGGCATGGGCTGAAGTGGAAAACCAGTATCAGAGACGCGCTGACCTGATTCCCAATATCGTCAATACGGTCAAGGGATACTCTTCTCATGAGGAAGAAACTTTGGTCAAGGTCACCGAAGCTCGCGCCAAAGCGACTTCTATCACTATCGATGCCGACAATCTTGACGAAGCGACTCTCGCTAAATTCCAGGAAACCCAGAATCAGCTCTCTTCCGCACTGAAATCCCTTCTGTCGGTCGCAGAGGCTTATCCTGACCTGAAAGCCAACGAAGGCTTCATGAATCTACAGACTCAGTTGGAAGGCACCGAGAACCGTATCACAATCGCACGCCGCAATTATACGGAGGCTGTGCGCGAATATAATACACAAATCAAGAAGTTTCCCACTAATATCTACGCCGGATGGTTCGGATTCAAACCCAAACCGCAATTCTCGGCTGAAAGCGGCGCCGAGCGTGCCCCTGAGGTGAAATTCTGATTCAAAACGCATAACCAAGATCCATAATGATCCTAAAACTATCACGGACCGCTCTGACGGCAGTCGTGGCTGTCATGAGTCTGTCTTCATGCCTCAAGGACGATGAGCCTGACTACAACACCTGGCAGCAGCTCAACACGCAATTCGTGGCCGATAAAGAAGCTCTGACCGAAAACGGTGTCCCCGTATTCACGAAGCTGATTCCTTCTTGGTCGCCTGCGGCTTTTACTCTCGTAAAATGGGAGAACGACCGTAGTCTTACGGCTAATAATCTTAAGCCGATGGATAATTCTCTGGTCAGAGTGCAGTATGCCCTTGATGATATCTACGGCAACCGTATTTCCGACTCCTATTCCGCCACCGCTTCATATGGTGACTCCATCTACGAGACTCGTCCGCTCAACAACATCATAGGATTCTGGCATACACTTACTGAAATGAGAGTCGGCGATGAAGTCACTTGTATCATTCCGGCGACCGCCGGCTATGGCAACGTCCAGAATGGATCTATCCCTCCTTACTCAACTCTGGTATACAGAATCAAGCTCATATCCATACCGCGCTACGAAGTGCCATCAAAATAATGACAACGCCCATGGTCCTCTTCAGAATATATGATGACTGCCGGATTTTTCATGTGGACCGACATAACGACATTCCGTTGATGCCACGACGTGTCGGTGGACGCTTATATGCTGCACCTTGCTTTAGCACGATTCAATAAGTATCTAACCTTTATACGTACCATCTCTTCTATGAGAACCCTATTATTTACCCTGACAGCTGCCGGCGCATGTGCGCTTGCAGCTGTCGGCGCTTCAAAACCTCTTGAACGCCTGGCGGCAAGCCGTCCGGTGACTATTACAGTCCCCGCCGCTCCTGACTCCGCATCCTCTGCCGACAACCCCTTTTCTCAAAGTTCTCTGATGGATGCGATGCAGTCTGTCACTCCTCTGCAGGCCCGACAGATGATGGCCGACTACACTACAGTACTTCCCGACACGGCCGGCAAATTCAGTCTGACAGTCCCACAGTCGCCACATGACGCAACGCTGCAACGGTTCGTCACTAAAATCAGGCCGGATGCCTTCTTCAATGGGAAAGTGAGAATATCCACACAGGCTATTGCAAAAGTTCTGGTCGACGGCAAGGAAGTGGCATCGAAAACATCTTTTGATTCAATACCATCCGATGCCGAGGGGGAGTTCTCGCTGCAGCCCGACCAGGATGCCATTCTGGAAATACGGGTGCTGACCGACACCTCTCGCTCTATCTCGGCTCCAACTCTAAAAGCCGTAATCGAGTCGGCCGATGCCGACGACGACAACACAAATATATCACAAAGCCCTGACCTCCCGACTCTATTTAATATCAATACGATGGCTCAGGGCTCACGTCTCGCATCCGCACGGATTTCTCCCGACGGGGCTTTCCTGCTCCTCACATATACTTACACGGCCAACAGTGTGGACACCGATTACCGCTATCTCGTCATGGAGACCGCTTCTCGGCGTATCATAACCCAAAATCTGCCCGCCGGATGCAACTGGATTGCCGGTGCCGATGCTCGCCTGCAGATGCGACGCAGCAATGGCGACGGCACTTTCGATATCGAAACCATCGACTATCCATCTCAGCGACATGCCACCATCGCATCTCGAATACCTGACATAGCCAAGGACTATCAATTAGGTCCGAATGGCGATTACCTCATATATCATGTCAAAAAGGATGGCGCGACCGATGATACAGGGGTGATGCACCGTCTCCTGTCGCCCGATGACCGACAGCCGGGCAACCGCGACCGGTACTATCTTTCAATCATCCGCTTTGATGAGGGTGTGGCCCGTCCGCTCACATATGGCGGGACATCCACTTATCTCACCGCAATTTCTCCTGACGGCAAAAAGATACTTTACTCTTCTGTGCGCGAGACTCCGGAACAGTTCCCATTCTATGATGTCAATCTCGTGCAGCTCGACATCAAGACTCTATCCACCGACACTATCCCGGGAATCGACTCTTCTTTCAAGGATGCGTGCTACTCGCCCGACGGCAATAAACTCTTTATCATGGCTGGACCCAACGCATTCGGGGGAATCGGACTTAATGCCGGCGAATTCTCCTGGGGCAACGATTTCGACGTACAGGGTTATCTCTATTCATTTGCCGGCAATGACATCCGCCCCCTTACCCGCGACTTCAACCCGAGCCTGGGCGATGCCATATGGAACGATGCCGATGGCCTGCTTTATGTCATGGCTGAGGAAGGCTTCGACTCCAATCTATATACCATCAATCCGGAATCAGGCAAAATCACACGCCTTGACACTGAAGTCGACTACACACGAAACTATTCTGTAGCGACACGCAAGGCTAATTATCTTGCATACACCGGAATGTCGTACACATACATGGGGCGTGGCTATCTGCTGAATCTCCGTAACGGCAAGTCATCGCTGATTGACGACCCGATGGCTCCGACTCTGGCCGGAATGGAATTTGGAGAATGGAAGCCCTGGAGCTTCACCGCTGCCGACGGCACTGTTATCGATGGCACGATGACTCTTCCGCCAGCCTTCGACCCGGATAAGAAATATCCTCTCATAGTCTATTACTATGGTGGCACTTCTCCCTCGTCGCGTGTGAATCACCACCCCTACACACCGCAGCTGCTCGCTTCTCGGGGATACGTGGTCTATGTGCTCAATCCATCCGGTACAACCGGATACGGACAGGAATTCTCCGCGCGCCATGTCAATGCCTGGGGCGACCGCACCGCAGATGAAATCATCTATGGCGTGAAGCAATTCTGCAAAGAACATCCTTTTGTAGATGATAAGAAAATAGGGTGTATGGGTGCAAGCTACGGCGGATTCATGACGCAGCTGCTTCAGACCAAAACCGATATCTTCGCAGCCGCAGTCTCTCATGCCGGGATATCCGACATCACTTCCTATTGGGGTGAAGGCTACTGGGGATACACCTACAATGCCGTGGCTGCCGCACGCTCTTATCCATGGAACAATCCGAAGCTGTTCACTGAGCATTCACCTCTGTTCAATGCCGATAAAATCCACACGCCTCTGCTCCTTCTGCACGGCACTGCCGACACCAACGTGCCTATCGGAGAATCGATTCAGCTCTACAACGCGTTGCGTATACTCAACCGTCCGGTGGAATTCATCACCATTGAAGGCTCTGACCATATCGTGATTGATTTCGAACAGCGCAAGCAATGGCACGCCACGATAATGGCATGGTTTGAAAAATGGCTCAAAGGCGATTCTCGCTGGTGGGATTCCATATATAAAAAGTAAATCGCAATCATGAAAAAGTATTTAGCCTGCATGGCAATCGCATGCATACTCGGGGCTTGCAACAGTAAGCAGGCCCGGGAAATCGAATCTTCTGAAGAAACTGCCGACCAGATTGAGGCCGCCATAATCCAGGGGCGCGGGGATGCCCGGCGCATCATCAACCGCACATTCAACGATTCGATGGCTTTCCATGCCGCTCTCCTTGATGCCAATGCGCATAAGTCGGCCTACGAACTCGACAAGAAGCCTCGCTGTCAGGCTGCCTATGACTCGGCCTTCATATCAACGATACGTGCCACCCGCCCGGATCTGGCACGTATGCTCCAGCAGAATTGACGGAATCCTGAGGATTATCGCGACTATACGAGTGTCTGGATCTGCGGACCTTATGGAGTGTGTTTTCCCGGATGATTGCCGCAGCTGGGCCTTGGACCGGCACACGACCGACAAGACTCGGCAAAAGCACCTGAAAGGTTCTTAAAGGCATAGCTCCATACCGCATAATGAATTTCTTGAATTAAATCTCACAGGCTCTTAAACATTGAAGTCGCTGAGTTTTCACAGCCAAGTCGTTTAAACGGCTTCAGACACCTGCTTAATAAAAAAACCGACCGTATTATCGGTCGGTTTTTTTATTGATTGTCAGGCAGTGCCCTGGCATTCACACCGATGCCGAACAGGGCGTAATCATATATACATGGGTCGTCGGGCCGAAAGCGTCGCAGCGGTTCCATAAGCTGAAGCAGCGTCTTGCGGTCGTTGGCCTTACGGGTTATCAGACCAAGCTGACGGGCCGTGTTACCCACATGTACATCAAGTGGCACAAAGAGTTTTGATTTCGGGATACTGCCCCACACACCCATATCCACAATACCATCATCGCGCACAAGCCACCTCAAAGCCATATTGATGCGTTTCAATGCCGTAGTGTCGAGATTCTGCGGTAATGCCCGGCTGTCGGATTCTCCGCCGTTGGCCTCACGCATCACTGCATTCATTCCCCGCACAAGCTCCCACGACGGAGCCTCATGGTCGGCCACATGCAGCGAGGCGGCAAACGCATCGAGCGAATAGTGCCTACGATAGATCTCACGCATCCCCCGCATGAAGTGCTGGAGATTCCGGGCAAAAAAAGTGCGGTGTATATTGAGTGTCGGGTCAAGTGTCTCAAACGCGCCATCCCTGACATATTCATAAGGCTGATCACCCATTATGGAGAGAAGTCTCTCTGCATCACGGCAAATCATGCGGCGGTTGCCCCAGGCTATTATAGCCGAGAGCAACGCCACTGTCTCTATGTCACGCAAATCCGAAAACCGGCGTGGAAACTGCACCGGGTCATCGGCTATGAATGCAGGACTATTGATTCGCTCGGCCTCCTCGTCAAGGAGCAGGCGAAGTTCTTCTGATTTCATCGGTCGAGATTCTTTAGGATTCTACAACTTGATTTTTACAGGTGTTGACTCCCGGTTCATCCGATCAAGCGAGGTCACAGCAAAAGTCATGCCTCTCACCGATTCCGGGTCTTCATCATCAGAAATAAGCACCCGCGAGAAGGGGGTCACCGCTATTATTGTCTCTGCATCAGAGAGATCATCGGTGCGCTCGCCGGGGAGAAAGCTATAGACCACGTACATCACCGCATCGTCTGCCTTTTCCTGCTGTCCGCGTTCAGGCTCTCGCCATTCCAGAAAGGTCTTCCCGTCATAGCGCTGCACCACCAGATTGCTCACACGGTCCGGACGTATCTTCGGGTCGCCCCACGACGGAGGCAGGGCTATGGTGCGCTGGTATTTTGTGGCCAGAGAATCGGCCACACCTTTGTAATTGCCCGTCACCCAATATCCATGCCACCACACATTGCCGTCTACATTGTCAAGACGTCGGGAGAGACGCACTTTCGTATCCAATTCGTTGGTGTCATGATTTTTCGGGTCGGCCGAATCCATGGTGCGCTTTGTGTCCTGGCCTATATAGAGCTGCACTTCGACGGGAATATGGTCATTCCACCACTGCGCCAGATGCCGGCTCGGAGCGGCCGCGAGGTCAAGACTCCAATAAAGCTGCGGCACCACATAATCCACCCATCCCTTGTCGGCCCACAGCAGCACGTCGGCATAGAGGTCATCGTAATTCTGAAGACCGCTTGAATTCGAGCCGCGCGGATCACTCTTCTTGTTGCGCCATATCCCGAAGGGGCTCACCCCGAAACGCACCCAAGGCTTGGCCTCTTTGATTGTAGAGTGAAGCTGCTCTATAAGCAAATCCACATTCTTGCGACGCCATGCATTGCGTTCCATTCCCTTCCCGAACTTTGCATATGATGCATCGTCGGCATTGAATTTCTTGCCGTTGGCCGGATAGGGATAGAAGTAATCATCTATATGAATGGCATCCACATTGTAGCGGCTCACTATATCCTCTACAATCCGGCATATGAAATCGCGGTTCGCCGGATAGGCCGGGTCGAAGAATGTCTGGCCGTTGAATTTCACAAACTGCTCAGGATGCTTCTTGGCCATATGGCCCGACGGAAGCACATCTTTCGCGCTTGACGTGACGCGATAGGGGTTTAGCCACGCATGAAACTCCATTCCACGGTTGTGGGCTTCCTGAATCGTAAATTCCATCGGGTCCCACTCCGGGTCGGGGGCCTTCCCACGCTTGCCGGTGAGCCATGCGCTCCAAGGTTCGAGTTCTGACTTATATAGGGCATCGGCTGTGGGCCGCACCTGAAATATCACGGCATTGCACCCGGTTGCCTGTAGCTTGTCGAGCTGCTGCTGAATATATTGTTTGGTCCTGTTGGTCCCCATATCCTGATATTGGCTCTGCCCTATCACATGAAGCCACGCTCCCCGGAACTCCCTCTTGGGATTGGCCTCGTTCCAGACCCGAGAGGCGTCCGACGTGGTCCATGCCGCTGAAAGCAGCAGCATGGACAGCATTCCGCCTTGCAGGTATCTCTTTATTTCGTATTTACCGAACATTAATTTCCATTTTTATCTCTTGGTGTGAAACACACCGTAAAATTAACAAATAAAAGTGTAAATAATCCTACCACGCATTAAAATTACCTCTGACTTGGGGATTCAAATCAACTCTTTTCGCTTGTAAGGATGTGTTAAGTATTTTGCATTCGGCTGATGGTGTCATTGAGTCCCGCGGCAACTGAAGCCGTATTTGAAAGTCAGCCTCATAATATTTATGAGGCAACGCATTATATAATTTCCAAGTAAGTGTTCAAATTTAATTTATACAATATTCGGGCTTGTTTTTTAGTCGGTTCCGGTGCGGAGCGAAGGAGAATATAAACATATTCGACTGAGCGACAAG
>DKWX01000037.1:15601-21693 GCA_002491945.1 Porphyromonadaceae bacterium UBA7141 | reverse complement strand
CCGCAGATTGTATAAAAGATTTCCATTCAAATACTATCGGTTAAATTTGAACACTTACTTAACACATACTTTACACTCAAGTTTTCCCGCACTGCTCCGAAAGATGTCACCCCTCCCCCGTCAACCACTATTCACGACTGTATGTCAATCGGATTCATCACTCTTCTCAGCTTATACACAGCTATCAGAATCTATGGAGTGTTGATAATTCTTCTTTTTCCAACTGTGGCAGCGCACTATTGATTGAATCACTATTTTTTTGTAAATTTGCACTTCAATTCTAAAAGACAATATATGAACGAATTGGCTTCCAAGTACAACCCACAGGAGGTTGAACAGAAATGGTACGACTTCTGGATGGAGCACAGACTGTTCCATTCCGAACCCGACGACCGCGAACCATATTGCATCGTTATCCCGCCACCCAACGTGACCGGTGTGCTCCACATGGGGCATATGCTCAACAATACGATTCAGGATATTCTGGTACGCCGTGCCCGCATGCAGGGCAAGAACGCCTTGTGGGTGCCCGGCACCGACCACGCTGCCATCGCCACAGAAACTAAGGTAATCGCCCGACTCGCCGAGCAGGGCATTAAAAAGACTGACCTCAGCCGCGAGCAATTCCTCGAACATGCCTGGGACTGGACCCGCAATCACGGCGGAATTATCCTCTCTCAGCTCCGCAAACTCGGGGCTTCGTGCGACTGGGACCGCACTGCGTTCACTCTCGATGAACTCCGCTCCAAAAGTGTCATAAAGGTATTCTGCGACCTATACGACAAAGGCCTGATATACCGGGGGCTGCGTATGGTCAACTGGGACCCGCAGAACCGCACCGCCATCTCTGACGATGAGGTCTACTATCAGCAGGAGCACTCCAAGCTCTATTATCTGCGATATTACGTAGCCGGCGACCCCGAGGGTCGATATGCCGTGGTGGCCACCACTCGCCCGGAGACTATCATGGGCGACACCGCCATGTGCATAAACCCTAAAGACCCAAAGAACGAATGGCTAAAGGGACACCGCGTAATCGTGCCTCTCGTCGGACGCGAGATTCCAGTAATCGAAGACCGTTATGTCGACATGGAGTTCGGCACAGGATGCCTCAAAGTCACTCCAGCTCACGACAAGAATGACGAAATGCTCGGCAAGACCCACAATCTTGAGGTTATCGATATCTTCAACGAAGATGCCACTCTTAATGAACACGGAGGGAAATATGCCGGAAAAGACCGCTTCGAAGTACGCCGCCTTATAGCAGCCGACCTGCAGGAAGCCGGGCTGATGGAGAAGGTGGAGGATTATACCAACAACGTCGGCTACTCAGAGCGCACAAAAGTGGCTATCGAACCCCGACTGTCACTACAGTGGTTTATCCGCATGAAGCATTTCGCCGAGATAGCTCTGCCCCCGGTTATGGAGGATATAATCCGGTTCGTACCCGAAAAGTACAAGAATACTTATCGTGTATGGATGGAGAATATACAGGACTGGTGCATCAGCCGCCAGCTCTGGTGGGGACACCGCATCCCGGCCTACTATTATACAGCTGCCGACGGCTCGGAGCATTTTGTAGTGGCAGAATCAGCTGAAACGGCGCTTGAAAAGGCTATCGCCGAATCCGGACTCCCGCTGACTCCAGATTCTCTGCGTCAGGATGAAGGGGCGCTCGACACATGGTTCTCTTCCTGGCTCTGGCCTATCACTCTCTTCAACGGAATTCTTGACCCGGGCAACAAGGAGATTTCTTACTATTATCCCACATCGACACTCGTCACCGGTCCGGATATCATATTCTTCTGGGTTGCCAGAATGATTATGGCCGGTTATGAGTATATCGGGAAGCAGCCGTTCGATAATGTTTATTTCACCGGTATCGTACGCGACAAGCTCGGACGCAAGATGTCGAAATCGCTTGGCAACTCCCCTGACCCGCTCGAACTCATCGACCGATTCGGAGCCGACGGGGTGCGCATGGGCCTGATGCTCGCCGCTCCTGCAGGCAACGACATAATGTATGATGACTCGCTCTGCGAGCAGGGCCGAAATTTCTGCAACAAGATATGGAATGCTTTCCGTCTTGTCAAGGGGTGGCAGACCGACGACAATATACCACAGCCCGAAGCCGCGCGGCTGGGTGTGGAATGGTTTGGCCACAAACTCAACCGGACTCTTGCCGAACTCAACGACCTAATGGGGAAATTCCGTATCTCGGAGGCTCTGATGGCTGTCTACAGACTTTTCTGGGACGAGTTCTCGTCTTGGCTCCTTGAAGTGGTGAAGCCCCCATTCGGACAGTCTATCGACCGAAAGACTTATGATGCCGTTCTCGCCGGATTCGACACACTGCTGAAGATGCTGCATCCTTTCATGCCATTCATCACCGAGGAACTATGGCAGCACCTCTACGAACGCGCCGAGGGTGAAAGCATCATGTATGCGCGTCTGCCCGAGCATGTGGCCGATGCCGATGCCGATGTGCTTGAGAGATTTGAGATTCTCAAGGAAGTCATAGCCGGGATACGCACCATCCGCAAACAGAAACAGATACCTCAGCGCGAACCATTGCGCCTGCTCGTGAAAGGGGCGCACGATGCCGCGCTTGATGCGATTCTCATAAAGATGGGCAATCTTGAGGCTATCGAAACGGTGGAGGAGAAACCTGCCATGTCGCAGGCATTCATGGTAGGCGTCACCGAATATGCCATACCGCTTGAAAGCAATATCAATGTCGATGAAGAAATAGCACGCCTGAAAGCTGATCTGGAATACCAGCTCAAATTCCTGGCAGGTGTGGAGAAGAAACTTTCCAATGAGCGATTCGTGGCCTCTGCTCCTGAAAAAGTGGTGGCACTTGAGCGCAAAAAGCAGAGTGATGCCAACGAGAAAATCGCTGCCATCCGCGCCGCTCTCGCAGCTCTCCGCAACTGACCGGCCGCACTCTCACACCAACCGCGGCAGACATCAGTCTGACCGCCTGCCATCATACAGCTCCCCTGCCGAAGCCACCGGCCCGGCGGGGGAGCTGTCAATCTTGGCGGCATTGAGTCGGTAAATTTCATTTCACTTCCAGCCTTGGGAATTTGAGCACTTGCTTATTTAACGCAAACAGAGGATATTAGCAGATGCCGATTGTTAAAAATCAAGTTTTATGTTGCATAACATACAACAAAATGTTTTAATCCTCCGCCGATTTTTTGTAACTTAGAGCCGCAATCATTGGCGGCGTCGTTATCCTGCATTCTCATGCCCTGACGCTCAATCGATTTATTCAGGTCTGAAAGGGACTACTCGATATCGGTAGCCATTACAAATGCTCCAATATCCCTGTCAGCAATGCAGTGCTGACATCACTGCGACAGGCGATATCGTATTACTACATTCTAATACCTTAACTATCTCCTACCATGATTATCGGAATACCGAAAGAAATCAAAAACAACGAAAACCGCGTAGGTGCCACACCCGCCGGTGTGAAGGAACTCGTGAAGCACGGACACACACTGTATGTGCAGCACACTGCCGGAGAAGGCTCCGGATTCCCGGATGAAGAGTATGTGGCAGCAGGTGCTGTCATCCTCCCCACGATAGAGGATGTATACGCCATCGCTGAAATGATCATAAAGGTTAAGGAGCCGATTGAGCCTGAGTATGCTCTCGTCAAACCTGGTCAGATTCTATTCACTTACTTCCATTTTGCATCCGACCGTCCTCTCACAGAGGCCATGATGAAGGCCCGCGGTATATGTATCGCCTATGAGACTGTGCGCGACCGTCAGGGCACTCTTCCGCTTCTTATACCTATGAGCGAGGTGGCCGGACGAATGTCGGTTCAGGAAGGTGCCCGATTCCTTGAGAAGCCTCAGGGAGGACGCGGCATTCTGCTTGGCGGTATCCCCGGTGTGCGCCCGGCAAAGGTGCTCGTGCTCGGCGCCGGTGTCGTAGGCCGCAATGCAGCCCTCATGGCCGCCGGCCTGGGAGCCGATGTCACTATCACCGACATTTCACTCCCCACTCTGCGCCACTGCGCTGAGTTCATGCCCAAAAACGTGAAAACTCTCTTCAGCTCTCAGCATAATATTGAGAGGGAATTGCCTGACACCGACCTCGTAATCGGTTCTGTGCTGATTCCGGGAGCCAAAGCGCCGCATCTCATCACTAAGGATATGGTAAAAATGCTACGTCCGGGATCTGTGATGGTTGACGTGGCAATCGATCAGGGCGGTTGCTTCGAGACATCGCATCCGACCACTCACTCTGATCCGACGTATGTGGTGGATGGAGTAATACAATATGCTGTGGCAAATATCCCCGGGGCAGTGCCCTATACCTCTACGATGGCGCTGACCAACGCCACTCTCCCCTATGCCCTGCGTCTGGCCGATATGGGATGGCGAGAGGCATGCAGGCATGATGCCGGTCTGGCTGATGGCGTGAATATGGTAGATGGCAAAATCACATTCAAGGCTGTGGCCGAGGCATTCGACCTCTCCTACACTCCGCTTGAACTCTGAGGCTGCCGCTTCCGTATCACTCCTCTGATTACTGCATCACTTTCCTCTCATCCGACTTTTACACAACACATACACATACACACAACGACAACTTTAAATAGGGATCGGCCCTGCCGCGATGCTTTGCGTGCAGGGCCGTATTTTTTTTAGTTGATTGCCTCTCGCAGGAAAAATGCAGCTATGCGCGACAGGTGACTCCGGGATTTGTCAGCCAAAGAAGAGATATGCCACCAAAACTGCCGCCACAGCTCCGGTCACATCGGCAAGCAGTGCGTAGCCGGCCGCATAGCGGGTCTTGCTCACTCCTACAGAGCCGAAGTAGACGGCAAGTATATAGAAAGTGGTGTCTGTGCTGCCACGCACCGCCGCTGAAAGACGACTCACGAAGGCATCAGCGCCATTGGCCTGCATCACATCAAGCATCATCGCACACGACCCACTGCCGCTCAGCGGCTTCATCAGCATTGTGGGCAATGCGCCGACCCAGCGAGTGTCAAGTCCCAATGCACCGACACAGTTCTCCACACAACCGGTGAAGATGTCGAGCGCTCCGCTGGCTCTGAACATACCGATGGCAACAAGGATCGCCACAAGATACGGTATTATCATCACCGCCGTGCGGA
Source organism: Porphyromonadaceae bacterium UBA7141 (assembly GCA_002491945.1). Taxonomy (GTDB): domain Bacteria; phylum Bacteroidota; class Bacteroidia; order Bacteroidales; family Muribaculaceae; genus Lepagella. Next base: position 16,550 of record DKWX01000037.1, on the reverse strand, counting down.
ATCCCTCTTTGGCTCCCTCGATAAATACATCGTAGACCTTGATACGCTTCCTTACTCCGGCCCCTATGAACAGTATTATGACGCTGAAGAGTATCACGTTGGCTCCGAAGGTGCTGTATGCCTCTACCTTTTCGGCAGGCAGCCTGCTGAAAAACCATGCCACTCCTCCTACTGTCGCCGCTATCCCGGCCATCCATGAACATAACACTCGATCGAGCCGTATCCGCTGCCTTATACACAAGGCAAGCAGCCCCACAAGTGTAGCGATACCGGTAGCCACAAGTATCGGAATAAATATATCAGTAGGATTCGAGGCTCCTCCTTGCGCACGATACATCATAATGCTCACCGGAATCAGACATAGCCCCGAACTGTTGAGCACCAGAAACATTATCATCGCATCCGTTGCCGTATCTTTCCGGTCATTGAGTGTCTGCAGCTCCTGCATGGCCCGCAGACCCATCGGAGTGGCCGCATTATCAAGCCCAAGCATATTGGCCGATACGTTCATGAAAATAGCGCCCATCGCCGGATGATTATGGGGGATACCGGGGAAAAGACGGCTGAAAAAGGGCGCCACAAGCCGACTCATTCTCTCGATTGCCCCGGCGCGCTCTCCTATCTTCATTATACCCATCCACAGGGAGAGCACTCCTGTAAGTCCGAGGCTTATCTCAAAGGCGAAGGCGGCCTGGGTGAACGAGGCATTCATTATCTCGCTCCATATCTGAAGATTACCTGCAAAAATGGTCTGTCCCACAGCCATCAGGAAGGCTATGACGAAGAAGGCAATCCATATCCAGTTGAGTACCATATCGTTTACTTTCGTATATCATACAGGCTGATGATGCCCATAAGTACGTGTTCAAATTTAACCGACAATGATTGAAAGGGAATCTTTTATACAATCTGCGGCTTCTTTTTTGCCGCTTCCGGCTTGTCGTTCAGT
>DKWX01000037.1:0-15349 GCA_002491945.1 Porphyromonadaceae bacterium UBA7141 | reverse complement strand
GGAATCGACTAAAAAACAGTCCCGCATATTGTATAAATTAAATTTGAACACTTACTTATCTAAAGAAATGCCGTGCCGGATGCGACGACATCACTCCACTGTGTCGTCGCATCCGGGCACATAGTGGTGCAACGCCTGGCAGGAGCGCAGTTCGTGGTCGACAATGAGATGCCTGTTGGCCATTCGCGATATCACCGACATCTCGTGGCTGACGAGAAGAATCGTGGTATGCCGAGCCAGTTCCTCTACAATGGAGTATATGCGATGCTCAAACTGCTTGTCGACATACGACAGCGGCTCGTCGAGCACCAGCACCTCCGGATTGGAAATCACCGCCCGGGCAAGCAGCGTGCGCTGCAGCTGGCCGCCGGAAAGCTGCCCCACCGATTTGCCGAGATACCCGGAGATGCCACACATCTCCGCCACCTCCTCAAATCTGTCTCTGGCCCCGGAGGGGAGACGCCCCATCCATCCTCGTTGCAGTCCTGACATGACCGTGTCGCGAACGGTGATGGGAAACCGAGTGTCAATCATACTCTTCTGAGGCAGATATCCTATGGGCAGACGACTGGCCTCGCGTCCGTCGCGCAGATAGAGCACTCGCCCCGATGTGGGATGCAGCAACCTGAGCAGCACGCGCAGCAATGTGGTCTTGCCGCCTCCATTAGGGCCTGATATAGCTACGAAGTCACCGCTATAGACTGTCAGGTCGATGTCGCTGAGCACTTTCCGGCGGTCAAATTCCACACTTACTTTATCAAGGCGTATGATGGCCTGCCCTCGGGTCGCCTCTGATTCCGGAGGCGTTCCGGGTGCGCCATGCGGGGGTGTATTGCAGTTACAGTTATGATTCATCTGTCATGTGTTGAGTCGGTCGGCGACTGACGCGATGCCCCCCGGACTATTGCCCGGGTCACATCATTGATACGCTCCATGAAGTCGGTACCGTTGAGCATAACAGGGTATGCATGTGTGCCGAGCGAGCGGGCTATCTGACGTGTCTGACGCTCCGAGTGTCCGGCTTCGTAGAAGAGGGCGAGCGGATGTCCTTCGGACGCCATATCCAATCGCTGTTCGAGCTGACGCGGCGAGGCTTCTTTGCCATCGGTCTCAAGCGGAAGCTGGAGCAGCCCGTAGTCGCGGGCATAGTAGCTCAGCGAGGGGTGCGTCACTACGATCATCCCCCCTTTGGCTCCCGACACGCTCAGCAGTGAGTCGATGCGCATGTCGGCGCGGCTGAGTTCGGCCTCAAGAACGGCGCAACGGCGCGTGTATTCGGACGAATGGGCCGGATTGAGTGCCGAAAGGGCTGACGCTACATTGCGGGCCACGACTGCGGCATTGCGCAGACTCGACATCAGATGCGGATCGCCCACCTGATGCGACTCTCCGTGCCCATGGCCTTCGTGCCCGCCGTCGTCGTCTTTCTGATGCGGGAAATAGCTGCCTTCTGATTCCGACGATGCGGCACAGGGCTGCATGTAGGATGTGGCGGCCGAGGCAAGGTCATGGGTATGCATCAGTATGTCGATGCCTGAGGTGAGGTCAGTCACCTTGAGCGTGGGATAGTTGGCTCGTATGCGCTCCCCCACCTGCTGCTCAAATCCGAGGGTGGAGGTGGTGAGATATATCTCTGCCTGTTCGAGCGCCTTCATCACCCGCATATCGGGGTCAAACATCTCAGGATCGCTACCCGGGGGAAGCAAGGCCACCACGCGGTAGTCGTCGCCTGCGATACGCTCCACTATCTCTTTCTGTGAATCGAAACTTACGGCCACTACCGGCTTTGCGCTCCCCCTCTCCTTCCGGCTGCACGAGGCTGAAGGGAGGAGAAGGATGATGGCTGCCGCGACGCATATAAGCTGTATCGCTCTCATGTGTATACGCCCGCTGTTCAGATTTTGCGGATACCCATTATCTCGCGTACTTCGCGCAGAGTCTTGGCTGCGTGCTCACGAGCTCTCTCCGCTCCCTGACGCACCACCTTCGACAGATACTCGTCATTGCTGCGGATATCCATGATGCGCTCGCGTATCGGCAGTGTCACTTTGAGTATGTCTTCGGCAAGCTGCTTCTTCATGTCGCCATAGCGTATGCTCATGTCGGCATAGGCTTCGCGATAGTGCTTCACCACTTCGGGGGTGCTGACGAGTCCCATCAGTGTGAAAAGATTCTCTACGGGCTGCGAGGGAGTCTGACCGGGTTCTTTCGGACCTTCGTCGGTCACGGCTCGCATCACTTTCTTGCGCAGTGTCTTCTCATCGTCAATGAGGTAGATGCAGTTGCCTTCACTCTTGCCCATCTTGCCGGAGCCGTCGAGTCCGGGCACCTTGAGTGCCTGCCCTCCGAAGTTGAAGTTGACCGGCTCGCCGAAATAGTCTACTCCATAGAATGAGTTGAAGCGGCGGGCAAACCGACGAGTCAGTTCGAGGTGCTGCTCCTGATCTTTGCCCACAGGCACATAGTCGGCATGATGTATCAGTATATCCACAGCCATCAGGGTGGGATATGTGAGAAGTCCGGCGTTGACACGGACCTGGCTCTTTTCGTTGCCTATTATCTCTTTCTCTATGTCATCGTTGTCGCTGGTGATGCCCAGACATTTGCGGGCCTTGTCCTTGAATGAGGCCGTGCGCATAAGTTCGCCGATGCCCACGTGCATGTTGAGCAGAAGATACATCTCCGAAATTTCGGGCACATCGCTCTGCACGTAGAGTGTGCTCTTTTCCGGGTCGAGTCCGGCTGCAAGATATTCGGCCAGAATATTCTTCACGCTCTCATGAAGCTGGACGGGATCAGGATTGGTGGTCAGCGCATGAAGGTCGGCTATAAAGAACCGACAGTCATAGTCGTCCTGCATACGCAGAAACTTACTCAGGGCTCCGAAATAGTTGCCCAGATGCAGATTGCCGGTAGAGCGTATGCCACTCAGAACTATTTTTTTCTTTTCATCGGCTGCCGGGGCAGCTGCTGTATTGAAGTCAGTCATATTATTTCGGTTTTATCGGTTTCTATATGTTTATTTTGAAAAACGGGGGCCAGGATTGAATCAATTCCTCGCCGAAGACGTTATATATTTTGTAATCTATGGCGTGGTTGTCGGCCGGTAACGCTCTTTTGATTCATTATATATAACGACAGTAACTGCAAAATTACTAAAAATCCATTTAATTATCTACTCACAACACCTCTTTACCCCCTAAATACTGCTACATTATGAATATTCCCAAAGTCTTGACCCTGTCTTTACGGGCTTTTTTATGTTCGCTGCTGTGGATTCTGGGTTCTGCCTCTTCAATAAACGCCGAGGATGCCGGCAAACTGCTTTTCATGGGCGACTCTATGACCGGCTGGATGGCCGAGCGCGTCAATGCCTATGGTGAAGCCAACGGTTTTGAGGTGGCAGCTATCGTATGGGACGGCTCTACAATACGTAAATGGGGCAATTGTTCTGACAAAATCAAGGAGTATGTGGAGCAGATCGACCCCGATGCGGTATTCATATGTCTGGGATTGAATGAAAGTGCGGAGAAGCATCCGGAGCAACGTCTTTCTGATTCGTTTTCGGCCATCATCGAGGCTATCGGCGACAGGGATATCGTCTGGGTCGGGCCTCCCTCTTGGCCGGGCAAGGATTACGGCCAATCGCTTAATTCATGGCTCGCCGGGGAATTGGGCGAATCGCGGTATTTCGACAGTCTGTCGCTCTCTCTGCCCCGTCAGTCGGCCACCAACCCTCACCCTTCACGCGAGGGGATGAATGTCTGGGCTGACGCGCTTTTGCGCTGGGTGTCTGATAATTCTGATGTATCTCTACCGGGAGGCAAGCAACCAACTGTCTCACATAAGCGTGGCTCTGTATTTATCTATCGCAAGATGAAGGAGTCGCTCTGAATCCGGCAAATGCAGACTTGCCCGTATGGCTTAGAACGGTTTCTGAAACTTTACATTACTGATGATTGTTTAATTGTCAGAGACAACTGTTTAATCTCTTTTATTATGGATACTTCATTTTGCAAATCAAATCATAAATTGCGTGAGATGGGGCGCACTGCCGTCATCTCGGCCATTTGCGTCGGGTCGCTCATGATGTGCGGATGCTCTTCAATCAAAAATACCTGGAACGGCATGACTCAGACCGGACAGGGAGCCACGGCCGGAGGAGCGGCAGGTGCCGCAATAGGAGCCGGTATCGGAGCACTTATCGGCGGGGGACGCGGCACATGGATCGGCGCCCTGGTAGGTGGTGCCCTCGGTGCCGGGACCGGAGCCGTGGTAGGCAATTCGATGCAGCGTCAGAAGGCTGACCTGGAGGCGCAGCTGCAGCAGCTGCGCCTCCAGACAGATCAGAACACCTCTGATATCGCCGCCAATAAACAGGCCATTGATGATATAAAGGTGCAGATGGTAAAAGACCGCAATGATCTGGATGCCATCAGGCTTGTGATGGGTGATGCGGTGCTGTTCCCCACCGGAAAGTATAATCTTTCCGCCGATGCCCAGGCTGTGCTGAGCCGCGTGGCTTATAATCTCGACAAGTTCCCGGATACGGATATCACTGTCGTCGGATTTACCGACAATACGGGCACTGAGAAGCTCAACCAGACGCTTTCGGAGGAGCGTGCCAGGAGTGTGGCCTCTTATCTGGAAGGCCACGGTGTAAGTCCGGCCAGGGTCAAGACTCTCGGTGAGGGGTGGAACGACCCTGTCGCCTCGAATGAGACTGCGGCCGGACGCGCACAGAACCGTCGTGTGGAAATCTATATCACGGCCGGACAGAAGATGATCGAGCAGGCTCAGGCCTCGAATTAAGGTCAGGTTTTTATCCGTCAGTTGACTATATCGACACGACTGCGCCCCTCTCCCTGACGGTTTACACGGATTTTTACCGGTATGCGCTCTTCGAGTTCTTCTCGATGGGAGATTATGCCGACACGCCGGCCGCTCTGGCCGGCAATCTCCTGAAGACGCTCGAGAGTGGCCATCACACTGTCGAGCATCTTTTCGTCGAGTGTGCCGAATCCTTCATCGATGAAAAGGATATCTACGTTCATGTCTGGCTTGTTGAGCGATGACAGGGCGAGTGACAGGGCAAGCGATACCATGAAGCGCTCTCCTCCCGACAGCACAGTCACGCTACGCACCTGATCTTTGTTGTAGCGGTCGAGCACGAGGATGGATAGCTGCTCGTTGTCGACACTGCAGGTCAGGCGGTACTGATCGGTGATCTGCGACAGATAGATGTTGGCATTGTTGAGGAGCGGGAGCAGTATGTGCGATTGCACAAGTGTGCGGAAGCGTGTGCCGCCGAAGTATGAGTCTATCATACTCCATCGGTCGAGCCGCTCTTTGGCATGCGACAGCTGAAGACTTTGCCGCTGATACGCCTCTTCGTTGGCCGAGGCTGCGGCAAGTTGCTGTTCGATAGCCCCTTTTCGCTCTTTTATCCGGTCGGATTCTTCTGTTTTTATCCGGATCTCCTCGATTAGTGTATCGGTCTGCGGCAACGGCTCATTTACGTCAAGTCCGAGTTCGGAGCGCCCATCTTTAATAGTTTGGTTTAGTGTCGATATGGAGTCGGTAACACTGCGGATTTCGGCGCGGAGTGACTCAAGCCGATGCCGTGAGTCGGACACTTTATTCTCATCTGCCATGAGTCGGCACAGAGTCTCTTCATCCATATGACCTGACTCATAAAAAGCTGAAAGCCATGCGTTGGAGTCTCGTTCTTCTTCGTCACATCTTCTGATTTCGGCTGCATCGGCTTCGTTGTCGAGAAGCAGCCGGCGCCAACGTTGCTCGATCTGGCTTTCCCCGAGTGGGACGGGAAGTGATTCGGAAGGCCATTCCGGATTTCCGGCTTTTATCTCGTTCTTGATGTCGTCAAGTCGATTGATGAGCATTACGGTCTGTTCGCCGGCGTGGGCGGCTTCTACAATCTTTTCCGCCAGAAGTGAGTATTCCCTGGCCGACGATGCAAGCTTATCGGCAGCATGGCGTGCGTTCTGAGGCCATTCGGGGCAAATACCCACCACCTCAGCGGGGATGGAGTCGGCAATCGCGGCATTCTCGTTGCTCCGCGTCTCAATGGCGTTGCGATGCATCTTTATGTCGGCCGCATTCGCTTCAAGCATTGCGGTGGCTTTGTCGAGTCGGGTCTGCACATCTGTGCTTCGGGCGGCCATCGCGGCCTGGGAGGCGCTTAGCGCGCCAAGTTTTTTTATCAGTACGTGGGCTTCCGCGATACTGGCGAGCAACTGTTCGAGAGCCTCGGCGTCAGCCTGCTTCATGCTTTCGATCAAGGCAGGGATTCCCTGCAGCATCTCCTCTCCCTCTCCGGAAAGAAGAATCCCGGATAATTCCTTGCAGTCATATTCTCCACATCCCGGCAATGAGATTTCGAGTCTGCGGCAATATCCAGATACTATAGCCGATTCCGATTCCACTTCTTTTTCTTTCCCGGCGAGAGTGCGCAGTTCGCTTTCAAGCACACCTTGCAGGGTGGCTCTCTTCCGGCGAGTCTCCTGCAATGATTTCTCTGCCTCTTCAAGTGCCCCCCGGGCTGCGGCAAGTGCTTCATCGGCTGGCGAGATAGCGCGTTTCACTGATTCTTCAGCTTCATGGAGCGAACCGACATGCTGACCGCACAACGGGCATATGTCGGCATGGGTATCGGCCATCGTGCGGCGTAGTTGCCGCAAAGCGTCTTCCACTCCTTTTTCGAGCAGGTCATGGAGACGCAGGGCGCGGTCGGCCTGCTCCTTTCGACGGATGGTCTCTGAGACCTCTTTCTGCTCCTGTTCGCGAAGTATGACGAGTCTGGATTCGGCATCGGCCTTTGTTTTACGCAGCCGGCGTGTTTCCTGCAGCGCGGCAAGCAGAGTGGCGGTGTGTTCGTACAGGGTGTCGAGTCCGGTGATACGCAGTGTGAGCTGTTCGCGCCTTGATTCGAGTGCCTTGTGGTTAAGTTGCAGCAACCGGGCACCGGTCTCTTCACTTTCCTTGCGCAATGAGAGGGCTTCGGCCTCAAGACTTTTCTTTTCGTCTTTTATCGCGTCGCAGGCCTTGCGAAGCCCGCAGGTAGCCTCTTCCGACTTCTTAAGAGCGGCCGCTGATTTATTCATTGACTGAATATTGGCCGCATAATTGCGCATATGCACGCACAGAGCGTCGGCTTGATTGAATATCGGCTGAAGCGGAGCCTGCATCTCTAACTGTCGCTGCATCTCCTGCAAGCGGGAGGCCTCATCACGTTCGGTGCGTATACGGGCGGCAAGGTCGGAAATGAGCAGAGTGTATTCTTTCTGAAGGGAGTCAAGATGACGGCACACTGCCGCGCGGTCAGCAACGGCCTTTATGCGCCGCTGCATATTGGCTCTGGCCTCTCCGGTATTATCCCACCCCTCTACAAGCTGTAGCATGGCGGTGTGCAGGGGATCGGCCATACGGCTCTTGAGGTCCGAAAGTGCCTGCTGCCGGGCGGATACATCGGCAATGGCCCGGGCGACTGTTTCAGCCAGCTGCCGGCGATGTTCAAGTCGTTGCCGGCTCGCTTCAAGTCTGATAATATCGGATTCTATGCCGTTCTTCTCAAGAATGCGACTTTGACGCTCCTCTTCGGAGAGGCGCAGCCGGGCAAGCGCGTCATGCTCCGCGCGGATGGTCTCGAAGTCGGTTGCGGCGCGCCGGAAGATATTATGTATGGCTTCCCCATACCGGGTGAAGTGGCCAGTGGAGGTAAGCTGTTCAAGTATTTCCTCTCTCTCTTTTTTGTCGCCCGTGAGGAAGGCTGCGAATTGCCCCTGGGCGAGCATTGCCATACGCCCGAACTGCTCGAATGTGATTCCTATGGCGCTGAGAATCATAGATTCCGCCTCTTTTTTACCGGTAATCCAGTCGCCGTTGCCCTTCCGCACCATCCATTTTGCCGGACGATGCCTGACGGCGCCTTTCTGTCGGTTTCTCCGCTGCATCCCCAGTTCCAGACGGGCACAGTAGCCGAGTCCGTCGTTGCCTTGGAAATGGAGTTCGGAGTAGCATTCGTCTTTGACTGAGATCCCTATGCGGGTGTATTGCTCGATGTCGCCGATGCCGAGTTCTTCTCCATCGGCGAGATGATATATGTTCTGGCGGCGGTTGGCCACACTCTGCTGCCTGGGAGTGCGGGCATATAGCGCCATCGATATGCAGTCGAGTATCACTGTCTTGCCGGCGCCGGTATCGCCTGATATGAGGAAAAGTGGTGAGAGCTGACCGCTTATGGAGTCGCGCAGGTCATGCTCGAAATCTATGTCGCCGCGTTCGATCGAGGCGATATTACGTATATGAAGGCGTTGGAGTCTCATGATTTGCGTCTGTTTTTTGCGGATTGCTCTTTCTGTTCGGTGATGACGGACACTTCGCGGCGTATCTCTTCGAAGGCTTCCTCGATCATGCCGTAGTCGAGTCCGGGATATTGGTCGATTGTCTGGCGAATGAATGCCAGGGGATCGGCCATCTGCTGAAGTTCGGCCACTTCAAAGCGCGGTCTCTCTTCGGTGTCTGACATTGCGGGGTCTGCACCTGTCCATTCGATTTTCGGATTATAACGAAGGCAGTCGCCGTGACGGGATATTATGTCGTAGACGCGTTGGTTGAAGTCGGACGGAAGCCATATGCTGCGGTCAAGACGGAAGCGGACATAGTCGCCGACCGGATTTCCCGAGGGGTCGGAAGCCATGTCTTCAAGAGCGGCGAGGGCTTCTTCTGCATCACGGAAGTCGGGAGAGCCGTGAGCAGGGAGCGTCTTGAAATGACGCAACTGATTGATGCGATGCTGTCTGATTTTCACGCGACCGCAATGACGGTCGATTTCCACGATGCTTATTGTGTGGGGATAGGCCTCGTCGCAACTCACGTGGAGCGCACTCCCTGAGTATCGTGCCACCGGCGACGGATATTCCACCTCTTCAGCCATGCAGTCAGACTGATGCCCGATGGTCTGAGGTTTGTGAATATGCCCCAGGGCAAGATAGTCGTAACCGGCGCCGAGGCGTTCGACCGGTGTGGTGTGTATGCGTCCTATGTCGAAGTCATGGCCGGAGATGTCGCTCCCGCTGACAGCGAGATGCCCCGTCATGACTACCGGGAGTGAATCCGTATTGCGCTCGGCCACGGTGTCGAGCAGGTGCTGCAGCAGGTCGGGACGCTCAGCGGCCATAAACGGGATAACTATTATATAGCCCGACGGCAGGGAGAGTATATAATCGGTTTCCCATCCTTCGGGCAGACCCGAGGTGGCGGCAGCCGGGGGCAGACCAATGAGGGTGGTGCCTATTTCCTGCCATACACGGCGGTGGGCGTGAATACGCGAGGGGGAATCGTGATTGCCGGCGATGATGATGATTTGCATTGAGGGGACGCTGCGGCGGAGCGCCACAAAGTGGCCGGTGAAACGGCTCCAGGCCGCAGCCGACGGCTGCTGGATGTCGAATATGTCGCCGCTGACTATGAGCGCGTCCGGACTCTCGGACTCACATAAGCCGGCGAGGCTGGCGAAGTAGCAGTCATGCTCGTCTTCGCGGTCGTAATGACGGTAGATAATCTGACCGAGGTGCAGATCGGAGGTATGAATGATCTTCATAATTTGTGAGTTTCAAACATTAATGCTAATTTTGCATTCTGTAGTGTTTTCAGCCTGCGACGGGGAGTGTATGTTATTGCCGCTCTATGCCGATCGGCTTCGGAATCATGGCCGACATCGGGCCATATGCTGTCACGCCCCTCGGCCCGGCTGTCGGAACCACTGATAAAATCGTTACTATCCAACAGATTAAGTATGCGTAAATCAATATTTCTTCTTCCGTTGCTGCTTCTTTCGCCCGCCATGGCAGAAGCAGCCGATTTTTTCGACACTTCGTCTCCCGAATCTCTCCTTAGCCTCGGGCTGCGTCTGGGAGTGAATACCACTAACCGCAATCTTAACAAGGAGGTGTTCGACGTGTGGAATGTCAATTCCTGGGGTACCGGCGTCGATGTGGGGGCTGTGGTGAATATCAATTTCCGCAACTATCTTACAATCCAGCCTGGCATATTCTATGAATCACGCAGCGGCAAGTATGCCTATGTGAATACCGCCGGCTACGACTCCGACGGCGTAGCGCAATATATGACCCAGTATGGCCGCGACCGCAGCTATAACTTCACCATCCCCGTCATGGCATCGTTTCATTTCAATCTGAGCGACGACATACGATGGGACCTCGAGGCCGGACCATATTTCCAGTTTAAGCTGAAGAACAGCGTCAATGGGGATTTCTCTTACCCGGTCTACAGCAATCCATCGGCCAATCCAGTGTCTTATGTGCCCATCAAGTCGACGAAGTTTGATTTCGGCATGAAGTTCGGCACCGGACTCCGCATTCTCAATCATTATCTGGTGGCGGTGCATTACGAGGCCGGATGGCTCAAACCATGGTCAGATTCTCGCTTGGGAGGCCGCAACAAGGGATGGGTGTTCTCGGTCGGCTACGATTTCTGATTCTGCATCATCCGCATTTCTCCATATCTCCGGGTATACGGTATATCGTGAATCCTTTTATCCGGTCAGGCTCTCAAGCCTGCGGCGATGCCACGTAATCTGCTTTTTGGCATATACACGAGTATTCTTTTTTATACGCTCTATGGCAGTGGCGCGGTCCATGCTTCCGTCAAACCATGCGAACATCTCTTTGAGTCCGACTGTGTTGAGGGAGTTGAGGCCGCGCCTCGCGTATACGCTTCGGGCCTCTTCTTCAAGCCCGGCGGCCAGCATGGCGTCTACACGTGCGCCGATGCGGCCGAAGAGTCGCTCTCGTGGCATCTCTATCCAGATGAGTTCGATGTCGAAGTCGCGCCGGCGCTTCCGGCCTGTGCGCAGAGACGTGAATGTGGCCCCGCTGGTGCGTATTATCTCGAGTGCATGCACCACCCGTTTCATGTTGGCCGGGTCGACAACAGCACGATATTCGGGATCAAGTCGCCCAAGCTCATCAAGGGCCCAGGCATCGCCGTGAAGCTGCCAGTCGGCATATGTGGCCTCCCGGATGGCGTCAGGCACTTCGGGCAAGTCGTCAATCCCGTGACAGAAGGCATCTACATACATCATCGACCCTCCGCACACCAGCACTTCGCCACACCGATCTATCTCACTGCGAGCCACCTGCAATGCATCGGCCTCGAATCTGGCGGCACTGTAGTAGGCTTCGAGCGGCAGCATGTCGATGATATGATGCGGCACGGCGGCAAGCTCTCCGACCGTGGGCATGGCGGTGACTATAGGTATCCCATGATATACCTGACGACTGTCGGCATTTATGATGTGCAGTCCGCGACGCATGGCCATGTCAATAGCCAGAGCCGACTTGCCACTGGCGGTCGGCCCTGTTATGACGGTGGCCTTGCCGCTCCCCGGACGTGCGCCGGGGAGCAGAAGACGCTGTATTTCGGCCTGTGACGTGACGCTCATTTCAATGCTGCAAGCAGACGACAGATGTTGACCACTACATCGCGGGCCTTCTCCATCGACTGCACGGGCACATATTCGTAGCGGCCATGGAAGTTCTCGCCGCCTGCGAATATATTGGGACATGGAAGCCCTTTGAATGAGAGCTGCGCTCCGTCGGTACCCCCGCGGATGGGCTGCACTCTGGGTTCGATGCCGGCCTCGCGCATGGCTTGTTCGGCAAGAGAAATGATGTGGATCACAGGCTCTATCTTTTCGCGCATGTTGTAGTATTGGTCGGCTATCTCTACAGTGCAGCAACCGGGATACTCTTCGTTGGTCTTGCGCACCAGATGCTCAATCTCGCGCTTGCGGCTCTCGAAGCGCACACGGTCGTGGTCGCGTATGATGTAACTGAGAGTGGTCTCTTCTACATTGCCGTTGATTCCCACAAGGTGATAGAATCCTTCATACCCTTCGGTATGCTCTGGAGTCTCCCAGCGTGGAAGCATCTGGATAAACTGATTGGCAACGCGGATGGAATTGACCATCTTGTGTTTCGCGGTGCCGGGATGCACGTTGCGCCCTTTGATTGTGATGCGGGCCGAAGCAGCGTTGAAGTTCTCGAATTCGAGTTCGCCTACGGCTCCGCCATCCATTGTATAGGCGAATTCCGCTCCGAATCGCTCTACATCAAATTTGTGGGCTCCCTTGCCTATCTCTTCATCTGGATTGAAGGCTATGCGGATTTTGCCATGCTCTATCTCGGGATGCACCTGGAGGTAGGCCACGGCTGAAACTATCTCGGCTATGCCCGCCTTGTCATCGGCGCCAAGAAGCGTAGTGCCGTCGGTCACAATCAGGTCCTGGCCGATGTAGTTGAGCATCTCCGGAAATTCTTCGGGAGAAAGCTCTATCCGCTCCTTCTCATTAAGCATGACCGGACCTCCCTGATATCCGGCCACAATGCGGGGCTTCACGTGACGGCCACTCATATCGGGGGCCGTGTCAAGATGTGCGATGAATCCCACTACGGGCACTTCGCGCTCAACGTTGGCCGGCAGAGTGGCCATCAGATAGCCGTTGGCATCCAGTGTGATATCTTCAAGACCCATACTTTCAAGTTCGCTCTTGAGGTAGACGGCAAACTCCATCTGACCCGGCGTCGAGGGGGTCATGTTGGTCTCATCATCGCTCTGCGTGTCAAATGCCACATAGCGGAGAAAACGTTCGGTTACTTTCATTGTGTCTGTATCGTCGGTAAGATTTAAGTGTCCAACTTTCTGTATACTCCGCCTCTATATTTCAGCGCATGGCGAAGCCTTTCTCTTGCGCCAACCCAATACTCTACATGTCAGTGATTTATCTGCCAGCAGCATTCCCACGGGCCAACTGACATCTGTATGAGTCGATATTTTTGGCCAAAGTTAGTCAATTTTACGTTGAAATTGCGTACCTTTGTATATATTTTTCAACACATTTTTCAATCTCTATCATATTTATGGCAAGACAGCAACGCTCTTCCCGCGCGCGTTCGCGCTCTTCACGCCGACCGCGCAGCAGGAAGTCATCATCCTCTACATGGAAATTCATCATGACGGCTCTGCTTGTCGTTACGCTTATCGCGGCCATATCGGCCTATAGGAATAATCATGATTCCGGTTCTTTCTACGATTCCAGGGCACACGGCAATGATGAATATGCCAACTCCGGGAAATCAAGCGATAATGCTGCTGCGACTGTCGCTCATTTCAACGACCTCGAGCTGGCGAGATACACCGACACCTCCCGCGAATCCCGAACCATACGCAAAGATTACACCGGATTCTCGCTATCTTTCAATCCTGAGAACGGCACCGCCGACTGGGTGGGCTGGGAATTACTACGATCTGAGACCGACGGCCAAGTGGCACGTTCAAATAAGTTCCGGGCCGATCCGAGTGTGACAGGATCTCCATCTCCGAATGACTACAGTAATTCGGGATATGACAAGGGACATCTCTGCCCCGCCGCCGACCAGAAATGGAGCCAGGCGGCAATGAATGACTGTTTCGTCATGACCAACATGACTCCTCAGGTTCATGCCCTCAATAACGGAGCATGGAAGACTTTGGAAAAAAAAGAGCGCCTCTGGTCACAGAGGGATTCGGCATTGGTAATCGTAGCTGGGCCAATCTATGCGGATTCCGACACAAAACGTATCGGCGACTCGGGCGTACGCGTCCCTTCTGCGTTCTATAAGGTGCTGCTGGCTCCTTACCTGAGCAATCCGCGCGCCATAGCTTTCGTATATCCAAATATGACGGCTCCCGGCAATATGGCAAATTACGTCACTACGGTCGATGAGGTGGAACGCCTCACCGGACTTGATTTCTTCTACAATCTGCCGGATGATATCGAAAACCGTGTGGAAGCAAATTCTTCGTTCACCATCTGGGATACCTCTCGCTAACCCCTTTTTGATTATGCCTTTTTGATTATGACCAACGACACAATCGCCGCCATCGCAACTCCGGCCGGTTCCGGAGGAATCGCCGTAATACGAATATCTGGCCCCAGAGCCTTTGAAATAGCCGACTCTATCTGGCGCGGACGTCCCCTTGCGCAGGCAACCTCGCACACCGCTCACTTCGGTGAAATCACAGATGCCCGGGGCGAAACGCTTGATGAGGCTCTGGCCACGGTATTCCATCATGGCCGCAGCTTCACTGGCGAAGCCACTGTAGAATTATCGATACATGGATCGAAATGGCTACAGAATGAGGTACTGGCCCGAATAATCGAAGCCGGCGCCAGAATGGCTGAGCCGGGAGAATTCTCGCAACGAGCCGTAATAAATGGCCGAATAGACCTGGCTCAGGCCGAGGGTATAGCCGACATGATCGCTGCATCTTCACGAGCCGCCCACCGACTTGCCACGACACAGATGAAGGGAGTATTCTCCCGCCGGCTTGACACTCTGCGACTGCAGATGATTGAACTGGCATCGCTACTCGAACTCGAACTCGATTTCTCAGAGGAGGACGTGGAGTTTGCCGACCGCTCCCACTTGATTTCACTCTGCACATCGGCTCGCACAGAAATCGACCGTCTCGCCTCCTCATTCCGCACCGGGCAGGCTCTTAAGGATGGAGTGCCGATAGCCATCGCTGGCGCCCCGAACGCCGGCAAATCCACCCTCCTGAACTATCTGCTGCAAGAAGAAAAAGCGATTGTGACCGACATTCCCGGCACAACTCGCGACATTATCGAAGATACCACAGAAATAGACGGCATACTCTACCGCTTTATCGACACTGCCGGACTGCGCGACACATCCGATCAAGTAGAACGTATCGGCATCGACCGTGCCATACAGCGCTGCGGCAATGCCCGCATCATACTTTACCTGCTGGACCCCACCTCTCCCCTATCTTCCCAGACCGATCGCATGCGCGAACTCACTTCGGGCCTTCCTGCTGAAACTTCACTAATACCGGTAATCACAAAAGCCGACCTCAACGATTCTCCGGAAACTGCCGAGCTGCCGACAGAGACTGCTGACAAACCGACAACAGTTCCCGACATTCTGACAGCCATGCCCCCATTAAGAATCTCAGCCCGTACAGGCAAAGGTATTGACACCCTGATCAACATAATCCGCAAATCTGTCACAGCCCACCACGACCCTGCCAGCGAACTGATAGTTACCAATATACGCCACTACCACGAACTCCGTGCCACCTCCGAGGCTTTGTTGCGCACCTCCGAGGCCCTTACAGCCGGACTTCCCCCGGATCTCATCGCTCAAGATCTTCGAGAAGCCATCCACCACCTGAGCCTCATAACCGGCGCCATTACCTCCGACACCCTCCTCCACACCATTTTCTCACGCTTCTGCATCGGAAA
>DKWX01000058.1 GCA_002491945.1 Porphyromonadaceae bacterium UBA7141 | reverse complement strand
TGCTTTGCGCGAGTCGCCCGGTTGCCAGCGGGCCTTGCGCGCGGCCTGCTCGCAGGCCGCGCGCAACTGCGATGTGCCCCCTCTGGCGGAAGCCGATGTGACCTCTCCGCGCGAATTGACCGTGACGGTGACGGTGACTACCGTCTTGTTGCGTAGTTTCACATCAGGACGCGGGCAGCCGAGGAATTTCCAGCCGTCGGAGTGTCCGGAGATTCCGGTAGAGCTGCCTGTCGAGCCGTCGGAGTTATTGCGTCCGTGAGTCTGTCCGTTGTCGGGCGAGAATGCGCCAGCCGTGCGGCTTTGCGCCTTCTTCACCTCCTTGTCGGTGGCCTTCGGGGGCACGGCCTTCACCGGCGAGGGCTTTGTGGAGGCCACGAGCTTTTCCTTCGGCGGGGCGGGGCGGGGTTGGTCCGTCGGTTCGCTTTTCACCACCGATCGCGTCTGTTTCGGTTCAGGCACCACTTCAGGCATACCCTGTGCCGGAGCCGCTGCGGCATCCTTCATCAGGCTTTGCTCTTCGCCCGGGTCGAGGAGCATGGGGTCGAGAAAGAGTTCATCCTCCTCCTCATCGGGTACGGTTTCCGGAATCGAGGCCTGGACCGACTGACTGCGGTCGAATCCGATTTCACCCCAGAACAGGAATAGAAACACGCCGAGCGCCACAAGGAGTGTGACTCCGGCGGCTATGAGCGAGTCGCGGCGCGAGGAGCATCCGTCGGCCCGGTCGGCGGCTGTATGTGAGTTGTCGTTATTGCGGTTCATTTGCTTTCAAGAGGTACGGAGCGAGCGCGGGTGGCCAGCACGAGGCGCAGATTGCTTCGGGCGGCCATATCAAGCACATCCACCACATATCCGTAGGGCACGCGCTCATCGGCATAGAGAGCCACGGGGCGGAGTGAGTCGGTCTGCTGGATGGCAGAGAGGCGCGGGGCAAGCTCCTCGAGTTTAATCTCGCGGGGGATGCTGAGCAGTCCGGTAGAGTCGTTGCGGTCTTCCACAAGATAGAGATTGCGCACAGAGTCGACGTATACTTCAGTCTGCGGTTTCAGCGAAGTCTGTTCGCCGCTTTGCGGGAGGTTGACATCGATGGCGGCGGGGTGTATGAGGGTCGAAGTGACCATGAAGAAGATGAGCAGAAGGAAAATCACATCTGTCATCGACGACATGGAGAATGTCTCAAGAGTCGGAAACTGACGTTTTAGTGCCATAAGCTAAGCATGTGTTCGGTTGGTTGCCGGAGCGGCGCGTCGGGCCGGGGACAGCCCTCGTTCGCGTTCCGGCGGCGGGGTGGTGACGGAGAGGAAGTTATGCCGGCTCATTAAGCAGGTCCATGAACTCAATGCTGCGAGCTTCAAGCCGGCTCATGACGCGATTGATTCGAGCCACGAGATAGTTGTAGGCGAAGAGGGCGATGATACCCACCACCAGACCGGCCACAGTCGTGACAAGCGCCTGATAGATGCCACCCGAGAGGAGTGTGATGTTGGAGGCCGCCCCGGCCTTTGCCAGGGTGAAGAACGCCTGGATCATACCCACTACGGTGCCGAGGAATCCGAGCATCGGAGCGCCGGCGGCAGTGGTGGATAACCAGGGAAGCCCCTTGCCGAGATTGGAGATTTCGAGATTGCCGGTGTTCTCGATGGCCGCGAGCACATCCTGAGTGGGGCGTCCTATGCGCTGCAGCCCCTTGAGTATGAGGTTGGCATACGGTGTCGATGTATTGCGGCACAGGCGTATGGCGCTTTCGAGGTCGGCCTCATGCACATAGTCGCGTATGCGCTTCATGAAAGTCGGGTCTTCGCGCAGGGCGCGGTTGATTACGATGCAGCGTTCGGTGAATACGTATACGGTGAGCAGCAGCAGCAGGGCGAGTGGAATCATGATATATCCTCCGTCCATTACGAGGCTCCAGAATGTCAGGGTATCCATTGGGTAAGGTAAGGTATAGGTTATATGGGGGAATCGGGTTGTCATTGTTCGGGGGCGCAGGGCCGATGTCGCGCCGGCCTGCGGGGAGTGCCGGTCATTTGCCCAGACAGGCGCGATAGCGTCTGATTGTCTCTGCGATGCCCAGATACAGGGCATCGCAGATAAGGGCGTGGCCGATGCTCACCTCATCGAGTCCGGGCACCATCCGGTGGAAGTATTCCAGATTCTCGAGGCTGAGGTCATGTCCGGCGTTGAGCCCGAGTCCGGCCTCGCATGCGGCCTTGGCGGCTTCGACAAACGGGGTCACAGCGCGCTCCGGGTCGGAGGGGTAGAGGTCGGCGTATGGCTTGGTGTAGAGTTCCACACGGTCGGCGCCTGCTTCGGCGGCGGCGCGTACCTGACGCGGGTCGGCGGCCACGAATATCGAACTGCGGATGCCGGCGCGGCGCAGCCTGTCGCAGATGGCCCTCAGCTCTTCAAGATGAGCCTCCACGTCCCATCCGGAATCGGAGGTGAGCTGTCCCGGCTTGTCGGGCACGAGAGTGGCCTGGGCCGGATGAGCCTCCTCCACGAGGCGCAGGAAATCATCGGAGGGGTAGCCTTCGATATTGAATTCTGTGGTGACGGTATCCTTGAGTGCGGTCACGTCAGAGCGGCGTATATGCCGCTCGTCGGGGCGCGGATGCACCGTGATGCCTTCGGCGCCAAGCTGCTCGCAGTCGATGGCGAATCTTATCACATCAGGATTGTTTTCGCCACGCGCGTTGCGCAGCGTGGCCACTTTGTTGATATTGACGCTCAGTCTTGTCATGGATAGTTCAGATATAGAAATTGAAGCTGCTTCTCTCCGGCCCCGCCGCAGAGCGGGGAGGAGGAGGGGGAGGGGACAGTGTCGCGGAGCGCGCATGGGATGCGTGACATCCGGAAATTGCCGTGTCCCGAAATTGTCTAACAATCGGGCGGGGCTGAAAAGTTCAGTCAATTTCAGTTTTTTTCGCTAAAGGTTGGGATATTTGGCACGATATTTGTAACTTCGTATCCCGGAACTAATTGTATGCCTAATCCGTTATAGCGGTAAAGGCACTCCCCCTTTCGGGAAGTCTTCAAATTGCAAAACTAATAAAAAATCCTGATAAACTCCCTATTCAGTCGCAAATATGTGGCATGGTATTTTTCGCCGGTTGCAATAACCGGGGCTTGGCGGAGAAATCGGGATAACCAAAGCAGACCATGACAGCCAAAGACGTAATATCGACCCAAAAGAATCTGCCGACGCTCAAGACCGTGGATTCCTCAATGCCGCTTATCGAGGTGCTACCGCATCTGCTCGACGCACCCGGCCGCCTGTTGGGTGTCAGTCATGACGGGGAGATGATGGGGGTAATCGACCAGGGGTCGCTTCTTGAGGGGCTTGGACGCATGATTGCTCCGCGCGACGACAGTTCGGTGCTTGTGGTGGAGTCGGCTCCACAGGATTACAGCGCCTCGCTGCTGGCCCGGGCGGTTGAGGATGTGGATGCCCACCTTGTCGACCTCATATCGCATCCGTCGTCCGACGGGATGCTGCATGTGACACTGCGTGTGCGCACCACCGACCCCACACAGGCCGTGATGAGCCTTGAACGCTACGGCTACCGTGTGCTTGAGTCGGCTCCAGGCGGCGAGGCCGACGCATCGATACTGGCCGAGCGCCTGGCCTCTCTTCAGGCCCTCATAAATGTGTGATAACTAAATGTGTGTGGGGGCGGCCTGACTGCCTCCCCGTCTGATATATGGCATCCCGCCTGAGCGGGATGAAGACAAAGGGAGGCACCCGGGTCCGGGCGCCTCCCTTCATTGTCTTGGCAAGCGTTCTCAATCGGCAGGATAAGAATGCTTATGCTGATATGTCACTTGTCGTAGCGGGCGAAATCTGCCTTAAGCATATCGCCTGTTTCCATGAATGCCTGATGCAGCGCGAAGCTTGCAGAGAGGTTGTGGGGTGTGTGTCCGCCGTTCTTCTCGGCGAGTTTCACATAGTCCCACAGGAGTTCGCGATATGCGGGGTGGGCACAGTTCTCGATGATGGTCTCGGCGCGCTGACGCGGGTCTTTGCCGCGCAGGTCGGCCACACCCTGCTCCGTGACGAGCACCTTGACGGAATGCTCGCTGTGGTCGACGTGACTCACCATAGGCACGATAGCCGAGATGGCGCCGTTCTTCTGCACCGAGGGGCATGAGAAAATCGAGAGATAGGCGTTGCGGCAGAAGTCGGCCGAGCCGCCGATGCCGTTCATCATCTTCGAGCCGAGCACGTGGGTGGAGTTGACGTTGCCGAAGATGTCGGCCTCCAGGGCGGTGTTCATGGCAATCAGCCCCAGTCGGCGCACGATTTCGGGATGATTGGAGATTTCGCCCGGACGCATCAGAATCTTGTCGCGGAAGAAGTCGATATTATCCATGAAATGAAGCATGGCATCGTCGGAGAATGTGAGCGCGCATGTTGAAGCGAACTTACATTTGCCTTCTTCCATCAGAGTCATCACAGCGTCCTGGATGACCTCTGTGTACATTTCGAACTGCGGGATGTCCGGGTCGTTGCCCAGACCGTAGAGCACGGCGTTGGCCACGTTTCCCACACCCGACTGAATCGGGAGGAACTCTTTGGGCATGCGTCCGGTGCGGAGCTGCTCGCCAAGGAAATGGCATACGTTGGCGCCGATGCGCTCGGTCACTTCATCGGATGCTGCGAACGGCTTGATGCTCTCGGAGTCGTTGGAGGGTACGATACCGATGATTTTGGCGGGATCGATTTTCAGAATGGTGCTTCCGATACGGTCGGAAGGCTTATAAATCGGAATCTCGCGGCGGTGGGGGGGATCCAGCGGGATGTAGTTGTCGTGGAACCCGCGGAATGACGTGCGATAGTAAGAGGAATACTCAATAATCACCTTTTTGGCCATTCTGGCGATTGTCGGGGCCATGCCCAGACCTGCGCCGAGGATGAACTCGCCGTTGGGCGACATCTCTGTCACCTCGATGATGGCCACGTCAAGGTCTCCGTAGAAGCCGTAGCGCAGATCCTGCGACACGTGGCTCAGGTGGGTGTCGAAGTAGTGTATCGCGCCACGGTTGGCCAGCTTGCGGGCATCAGAATGGCTCTGGTAAGGTGTGCGGATGCCGATGGCTTCGGCACGTGCCAGTTCGCCGTCGACATGATCGTTGGTCGATGCGCCGGTAAACAGGTTGATTTTGAAAGGTTCGCCTTTTTCATGGAGCTCCTTCGCGCGCTTTGCGAGGGCTACAGTTACAACTTTTGGGGTGCCTGAAGCTGTAAAGCCTGAGAACCCCACATTGTCTCCGTTTTTAATGTGGCTGGCAGCTTCCTCTGCCGTAATAAAAGGGATACTCATTTGTAACGATTAGATTTTATTGGTATTTTTGCAAAAGTAATTATTATCTTTGAATCCAAGAATATGAATCAGACCTTTTTTTTACCCCCGACCGATAAAAATTGCACTTTTTTGAAGAAAGTGCGCATCGAGACCTATGGATGCCAGATGAATGTGGCCGATTCAGAGGTCGTGGCGGCCATGATGCAGCTCGCCGGGTACGAGACTGCCGAGGCCGACGACGAGGTGGCCGCAGTGCTGCTCAACACCTGCTCCATCCGCGATAATGCCGAGCAGAAAATCTATTCGCGGCTCGCCTACTGGAATGCGCTGCGCCGACGTCTGGGACGCAACATCATCATCGGGGTCATCGGCTGTATGGCCGAGCGACTCAAGGAGGAACTCATCGAGAAGTATGGTGTCGACCTCGTGGCCGGACCGGATGCATATCTCGACCTCCCGAATCTCGTGGCCGCCGCCGAAACCGGGCAGAAGGCCATCAATACGGTGCTCTCCACTACGGAAACATACCGCGATGTGATGCCGAAACGTATGGCCGGAGCCGGCGTGGGCGGCTTTATATCCATCATGCGGGGATGCAATAATTTCTGCTCTTACTGCATCGTGCCCTATACACGCGGACGCGAGCGCTCGCGCCATCCGGAGAGCATACTCCACGAACTGGCCGACCTCCGCGCGCGCGGTTTCCGCGAGGCCACACTGCTGGGGCAGAATGTCGACAGTTACCGCCATACCGACGAGGCTACCGGAGAGGTGACCGACTTCCCGGCGCTGCTCCACCTCGTGGCCGAGGCGGCTCCCGACATGCGCATACGCTTCACTACATCCCACCCCAAGGATATGAGCGATGCCACCCTTGAGGCTATGGCGGCCCACGGCAATATCGCGCGCCATATCCATCTGCCGGTGCAGAGCGGCAGCAATGCCGTGCTGAAGTCGATGAACCGGAAGTATACCCGTGAGTGGTATCTCGACCGTGTGGCGGCCATACGCCGGATATTGCCGGATGCCGGAATATCGACCGATCTCTTCACCGGATTCCATGACGAGAGCGAGGCGGATTTCCGCCAGACTCTGTCGCTGATGGAGGAGGTGGGCTTTGACTCGGCGTTTATGTTCAAGTATAGCGAGCGCCCGGGCACTTTCGCCTCCAGATATCTCCCCGACAATGTGCCGGAGGATGTGAAGATTGAGCGCCTCAACCGTATGATAGCGTTGCAGAATGAGCTGTCGCTTCGCTCCAACCTCCGTGATGTGGGGCGCGAGTTCACAGTGCTTGTGGAGGGACGCTCGAAGCGTAATGCCGATGAACTGTGCGGACGCACATCGCAGAATAAGGTGGCCGTCTTCCCGGCCGGTGGCCATAAGGCGGGCGATTTCGTGCGCGTCAAGGTGGATTCAGCCACATCGGCCACCCTTCTCGCCCATGAAGTGACCGACTGATGCCACACGTATGTCATGCATCCCGGCGATAGCCGTGCAGGCTGAACCATCGGGCTGACCGGGCGTTATACTCATGTATAACCCAAATAAGGCAAGGCCGGACAAGCGGGTGCCGGGACTCTGCAATGGCAGCCACAGGCTGCCGCACCGCAGGGCGAGGCAGCCCTGCCCGGCTAAAGCTGTAATTATGAAATAGGAAATCATGAAAAAGACACTGAAGATTTTCTCCCTCCTGCTTCTTGTTCTGGTGGGAACGTCGCTCTCAGCATGCGGCGATGATGATGATGATGTGATTGTGCCCACCGACCAACTTCCGACGGCGGCCTCGACTTTCATCAATACTTACTATCCGTCCATCAAGGTGGCTTATGTAAATAAGGAAACCGACAAGGGGGAGGTGCAGTATGAGGTGCGCATGACCTCTGGCGATGAAATCACCTTCGATGTCTCCGGCGAGTGGATCGACGTGGATGCTCCTGCCGGACGCAGCATCCCTGAGGGTATCGCCATCGTGCCGATAGCGGATTATGTGGCCGCCAATTACTCCGGCACCGGTATCAACGAGATTTCGCGTATTGCCGTTGGCTATGAAGTGGAACTGACCAACGGAGTTGACCTCCGTTTCGACCCTGCGGGCAATTTCCTGACGCAAAGCTATTGATAAGCGGAATGATATGAGAACAAAAGGATTGCTGCCGATTTTGTTGGCCGGATGTATCCTGACGGGAGTTACATCCTGCCGGAATGATGATGAACCAAAATATGAGGATGGCACTACGGATTCCGTAGCAGAAACTCCATTAGGGAATATCTTATCGGATATTTTCGAGTCCGCCGATTCGCAGAAGGATTATTACATAGTCTTTGACTCTTCGAGTCAGGAGTATTTAGTGCTTTCTGCTGATGAATATGCAATAGGTGAGGCATTTGCGCAATTAGTAGTGCCCTCCTCTTCTTCACCCGATGTCCGTAAAGCCCCGCAGGGGGCGGGCTGGATATTTGCCGGATCGGGTAAAGGGAAGTTTAATGCCTTGAAACTGGCAACTAAGATTTCCAGACAGATTCCTGCTGACCGTGATTTCGAGGTTCATGTGGAACGTGGTGCCGATGGCTCGTATAAGGTCTGGTATCGTCTGGTCTGACGGTAAAGAATAAAGAAGGCCAAACCGGTAAGCAAGGCAAACCGGTAAGCAACGCTAACTGTACAGGAAAGTTGCATTTATGATATAAGGGCGGCAGGTCAGACTTGCCGCCCTTAATATTACGCTAAGACCGCTTCCAACAAAAAGGTATACGCAGGGGTCGCAGATTTTGGTCAGATTTGGCTTTGCAGGTGATGGAGCATGGCTGGTTATGCGGACAGAAGCGGAGGAATGTCTGCCAAAAACACATCTTTCACAGACCCTCGAAAGAGTTCTGATTTCGCTCTTATTTTATCGCCCTGTCAAATTACTATGTTCGAGGCAAGGATGATATGACGAATTTTTTGTAACTTTACGCTATGAAGCAGACTGTTCCCCATATCGTGCAATATCAAGGTTCTAAGCGAAAGCTTGCCGAGCAAATCCTAAGGCACATGCCAAAGAGGTTTAATCGGCTAATTGAACCATTCTCCGGAATGGCGGCAATTTCAATAGCAGTGGCATATCGTGGCATGTCTGACAAGTTCATAATAAATGATATTAATTCCGATGTCGTTTCCATTTTACAATCAGTTGTAGAATCTCCAGAAGAATTGATTTCATCGTATACGCGGCTGTGGAATGAACAGTTTTCGTTTAACGGTGGTTCAGAGGAGCATTTTTATAAGGTTCGCAATGACTTTAATAAAGGAGATAAAAAAGCATGCGCAATGTTATATCTTCTCGCTCGTTGCGTAAAAGGGGCGGTTCGATATAATTCAGCTGGCGAGTTTAATCAATCTCCAGACAAGAGACGTAATGGAACGTCGCCATCTTCATTATCTTATAATGTAAGAGCGATTTCAAACATACTTAAAGGGAAAACGTTCTTTTATTCCAAGGATTTTAGGGAAATACTGGATATGGCACAAAAAGGTGATATAATTTATATGGATCCCCCATATCAAGGAGTTTCTAACGTAAGAGACCATCGCTATATAGCAGGCCTTTCTTATGATGAATTCGTAATTGCATTAAAGGATTTGAACAACCGTGGAATAGACTATATTATCAGTTATGACGGTAGCCTTGGAGAAAAGAAATACGGACAAGATTTACCTCCCGAATTAGATTTGGTTCGTTATGATTTAAATGCAGGATTATCAACACAAGCACTATATCTTGGGAAAAAACTCAATACGTATGAGGCACTATATGTAAGTAGTGGTCTTTCGTCATATTATGAAGAAAGGCCGATTTGCATTCAAAAACAATTATAATTTGAGTAAATGGATATTACGCCAGAATTTAGAGAAAAGCTTTTGTCTGTAACTGCGAAGCGACCGACAACAATTATAAAACATATTCTTGAGCATGGAAGTATAACATCAGAGGAGATAAAATCATTATATGGCTATAATCATCCTCCGAGAGCCGTTCGAGATGTAAGGGCGCAAGGGATTCCCATTGAAACATTTCGAATAAAGGATTCAGAGGGAAGAAACATCGCTGCCTATCGATTTGGAGATCCAACATAAGCGTGTAATGCAGTGAGTAAAAAAGCTGGACGAACAGCTCTTTCCAAGGCCTTGAAAAATGCTCTAATAACGCGAGTTCGGGATAAG
>DKWX01000054.1 GCA_002491945.1 Porphyromonadaceae bacterium UBA7141 | reverse complement strand
CTCTCAAGATACATAACCAAGATAAGTGCCCTGCCGGCGGCCCTGGTCGCCTCGGCGCTTCTCTGGGGGTGCGCCGCCGAGGAGGCGGACTCCCCGCGCGTCCCCTCGCAGGAGGCCGACACGCAACTCGTGCTGCGCCTGACAATGCCGCAGACGGGAAATGAGGTCACACGATCGACCGACAGAACCCCCGCCGACGACGAACTGAATGTCAGCGCATTGCGCATCCTTATATTCCCCAATGATGCGGACGCCGACCCGGAGTGCGTGGTCAACAGTCCGCTGATGCTCCCCGACAAAATGCATGTGGCCGGAGCGCAGGGGGATCCCTCCGATGTGATCACCTATACTTTCGGCGGCTTCAGCGAGGGGTCTTATAAAATCTACGTAATCGGCAATATCCCGCACGACGACCTGAGAGGGATTGTGAAATTAAGCGAACTGCAGGGTGTGATGCTCCGCTATTCCAGTCAGTTGCCCGTGGCCGGCAATCTCCCGATGATATATGAGGAGGAGAAGGACGCCACCTTCACCATCGCCCCGAATCCCACGGCACCCGCCGAGGCAACTCTCAGCCTGAAGTTCGCCTGCGTCAAGATGAGCCTCAACATCCTATTCGACAAGGATTACACGCCCGCCGGGAGCACAGACAATGTCGGCACGCTCTACGGCGACAACGGATTCAAGCCCACTGCCGTCACCCTGTCGAACGTCACGGAGTCTGTGCCGCTGCTGATTCTCGGGCAGAAGGGGAAGGTGGAAGGGGCGCAGACCCTCGGGCTTCTCTCTTCGGGCGCATTCCACACCGACTGGACAGAGACACCGGCCAATGCCGACAAAGACGCCGATATCATAACTCCGGGCCCAAAGGAGGGCGCGGACTTCGGCGCATATGCCGACAGCTGGCTCTGGCATCACACCATATATCTACCCGAGCGCTACACGTCGACCGATGGGCAGCTCACGCTGCAGCTTGAGGGGAAACTGACTGCGGCCGACGGCACGGAGACCACGGCCTCGGTGCTTTTCGAGCCTGTGAAAATAGGTGTGGCCGATCCCGACGAGGGTGTGGCCGCCACCGACCTGCCGCGCGGCTCATATTACGAAGTGGTAGGACATATAGCGAGCAAGAAACTGGACGCCGGACAACTCGAAATCTACGTAAAGGGGGGAGAGTGGACAGTGGAACGCGACACATTTGAATTCTAACCGAGACGAACCATAGAAACTTATGAAACGGTTTTCGACATATTTCAGACCCATCTTTCCGCTGGCAGCGGCGCTTGCGCTGCCGCTGGCGCAGGGGTGCAGCGACGACATCCTCCCCGACGGCGAAGGAGGGGGCGATGCCGAACGCGGAGTGGTGGTGTATGTGCCCAAAGTTGAACCGGGAGTGCAGCTCACCGGCTCCGGACGCACACGCGGCGCACTCAACGACTATAAAGCCAACGAGGGCGACATCAATTCGCTCCAGCTCTTCGCCTATCCTGTAAATGAGGGTGATGTAAAGGTGTTCGACCTGAAGGGCGACGATGTGAAACGCTCGTCGTCCGCGCCTGAGAATTACGAGGGGTATGTGCTCGACCTCACACCGGGCGACTACCGGCTATATGTTGTGGCTAACGTTGACTTCCGAGATCCCGCCCCGATTTCTGAAGCGAACCTGAAGAGTTATGAGGTGGAGGCGCCGGAATCCGCCGAGAAGGGTCTGCCGATGTCCTGCGCCAACAGCGGAATGATGGTGAGCTACAACGGCGACGACTCCTATAAATCGGTAGGCGAGCAGGGTATCACCGTGGCCGGAGGCGCCACGGTAAAGGTAAAGGCCGACCTGAAATTCGCGGTGGCCAAGGTGCGCGTCACGATGCTCAACGACCTGCGCCCGGGCGTTAAGCTCGATAACGCCATGCTCGATAATCTGGGAGGCATGAGCCTTCTGATGCCCGGCACCGGCGCCGGTGAGCCGGGGGCTACTTCCATGAGCGGTCCCTTCACCGAATATTCATACTACACCCTTCCCGAGATGCAGTCAGACCTGCTGAAGGTGGATGTGGACAATATGGAACCGACCGAGGAACCCGCGGCCGAAGGGTGGGCATGGCAGGGAACGTCCTACGTGGGCGAGCGCCTGTTCAGCGAGGGTGATAAACCATCGACCGTAACATTAACCTTCTCGGACAGCACGGAGAAAGAGTACTTCATCGGCACGAAAGGGGAAGGGGTGAAACGCTCATACTTCTACGACTACGTGGGCAACTCGAAGGGTGAGTTCAAGCTGGAAGTGCAGCCCTGGGATCCGGTCACCATCGCCGGCGCCCTGCACGGTCCCTACTTCCTGCACGTCGACCGGACCGGAATCGACATCGAGGCCGGCGAAAGCGCCTCGATATGGTATGAGTCCAACGCCCCGATAGAGTGCATCTCCGGCACCTATACCCCCGTAGGGGGGGAACCGATTGATATCTATCAGTTCTCCGTAACCGACAATTCAATCAGCGTTTCCGTAAATCCCAAGATCAAGGCGGGCGAACTCGAAAAAGTGAAGGAAGAGGACGGCTGGAAACACTTCACGGTCAAGGCCGGGACAATCCTCAAACAGATAGACGTGAACAATCTCGACCTGCATGAATTCCTTACGGTCGATGTCAACAGCGTCACGATCGATGTGCGCGAGCAGATAGCATCGGGCATCTATTCCGGCAGTTTCGTGATACCGATACGTACCAACCTCGAGCGGTTCCGCATCGAACGCGTGAGCTGGGAGGGTGTGGCCGGCAGCGAGGTCGTGCTCTGCGACCCTGACGGCAGCGCGATCGAGAACTTCGACATACTCCCCGGCGAGAGCGGCGTCTACAACCTGCAGGTGCGCTTCAACGGCCTCAATGACGGCCTTGCATTCTGGCAGAGCCGCCGTCAGCTGCAGTTCACTGTCAGCGGCACGTTTGCCGACGGCACGGCCGTCAGCGAGACAGTCAACGTCAATGTGCTGGCCTCCAATGAAGACTATATCATCCACCTTTATGCTCCCGGCTGGTCGTCGCCGCACATCTTCGTGTATCAGACGCTTAAATTGCCCGCCGACCATAAGGACTTCCCCAACGGCGCTGTAGGCGACGGGGTAGGGAATGCAGCTCTTGAATACAGCTTCACAGGCGGCGCCGCCTTCAAAGGGTGGAACGTCACTACTGACGGCATCAACTACAATAACCCCAATGACGATAAGGTATACGACAGCATTAACTGCTTCTACACATTCTCGGAGGGTAGTATCAGTGCCGGAAACTGGGTAGTCGGACAAGGCGACTGGGGACATCATTACTATGACATGGACTTCTGCGCAAGCTACCGCGCGACGGTGGACTGCGACCAATGCAAGGACATAAACAACTCACGCCTGTGGCCCGGCATCAAGATGCAGAGCGAGGGTGACGGATGGTGGGTGTTCCGTCTTCCCGGTATCGCGACACCGGGCAATGCCCTGATCATGTTTACAGATGCCACAACGACCCACATTGCGAACGGCACCAACCGATATCCTGGCAGCAACGAACCGGGTGTGCCCCTTTTCGACTACCCGTCGCGCGAGGGTTACTTCTCGGTGGGAAGCGGCTCAACTCATCAGTTCTCTCCGACGCGTCCGGATATAAAGACTCCGACACCCTCGGAAAATTATGTGACCTACCGCATCCAATGGCACTATGAGTACAGTGGCGTGGAGAGAGGATACATCTATATCGAGAATCTGCCTGAAGGATCCATGATCAACGGGACGGTGACTACAGGAGGCAGTAACTTTGAGCCTAACGGTCAGTCTCCTTCAGATCCTAACATCAGGTACTTTGATTTCCAGGTCCCCGTCGACAGTAGAAACTTCACAGGAGTCAGTTTCTTCATTAAAAAAGGAGAAACCGACTATTCGGGACAATGGGTATTCAAAGGTAAGTCAAGCTCTGATTTCAATAATACAGTCGACAATATCCAGACATTCATAGCCAGTAAATAAACCATGATTAAACGACTCACAGCATACAGCACTATAGCTCTGGCGCTCTGCGCCTGCAGCGATGAGGCATACGTTCTCCCCAACGGAATCGGGGAGGACGGCAGCCTCGAGATCCGGCTGGCAGTGCCGCAGATGCAGCAGGTGGCCACGCGTGCCACCGACGAGTATGCAGTCGGCGACCTGACCATGCTCGTGCTATCCAAGGGGACTGTGGCGCAGATGACGGAGTACACGGCCGCGGATCTGAAAGACGCCGGCAACAACCAGTACTCGCTCAGCGTCAGCATCGCTCCGGAACTGCGCGGCGCCACCGACCTGAAATTCTACTTTATCGCCAACAACCCCGCCACTGACGGCGACCTCGACGAAGGTATGGCCGAGCAAGACGTCAAGAATGTGACCTACGTCAGCGTGGTAAACGCCGACCAGACAATGCCGATGTGCGGCAGCGCCTCGCTCTCCGACCTGACCGGCGGCAACGCCGTGGCACTCTGGCGCAACGCCGCCAAAGTGACGGTGCAGAACGGCACCGTCGGCGAAGACGGTGTGGTGGAAGAGGGTACCATTCACTATGACTTCAGTGTGTTCAGCACCGCCGGCGACACCAGACTGCTGGCAGCCGCACAGACGCCCGCCCTGCTTGGCGAGGCCACTGCCGCCACTCCTCTCCCCACTACGGTAGGAACCGATGAGGCCGTCTACGTGCACCCCTCACAGAATGGCGGGGTCGATGCCGAAGAGCGCCCCTTCACCGTGATCAAAGCTCCCTATGGCGGCGCGGAATACTACTATCGTGTAGATTTCCGGGTCAAGAACGAAGAGGGTGTGATAGATGATATCGACATCGAGCCTAACCACTGGTACAAGGTAGTGGTGACAGCCGTCAACGGCACCGGGTCGGCCACTGTGGCCGAGGCGGCCGCCAATCCGTCGCCGCTCGTGGAGGCGACGGTGTATGACGTGGCTCCGCAGTCGTATAATATCATCACCGACGGCACCCGCGAACTGGGGGTAAGCCATGAGGTGGTATATAGTGGCGAAGCAGGCAGCACGGCCGACGTATTCGTGAAACTCTATTCACCTCATGAGAGTGACTATCCCGGGGCCACAGTGGCCGACTGGAAGGGGACGCTGGTGAGCACCACCTATAAATGGCTCTCTCTGAAAGAAGTGGAGGATGTGACCTCCAATCCGCTCTATGCGGGTGAGGCTGTCGGCGATGCCGCCGCGACAAAAGGGCGTCTGTACCGCCTCGGAGTGCAATTCGGCGAGACATCGTCGCCGGGCACGCTGAATGCCGAGATATCGGTGGACTGGAAAGGGATGAACCGCATGATTCCCGTGAAATGGGTGCGCGCGTTCACCGGCGAGGACCTCTGCACGGTGAGCATCACGATCAAAGGGTATGACCCGGACGGTGCGGCTAAGACCTACGAGAACCGCACGGACTACTGGGATTTCCTCAAAAACAAGGTGTTTGGGGCAAGCGAAGGCCAGAACGGTGGGAATATCCGCAATGAGGGTCTGCACTTCCCCGTGATGTATGGCGAGAGCGGCAAACTCTGGGAGTATGAATATGAAATAACCTATAACGCCGATATCTTCAACAATGCTTCCTACGACTGGAAGATTGAGACGGAAGGAGTGACCGGGCTTAAGCTGAGTCAGGAATCGGGCACCGGCGCTAACGGACCGCTGACTGTCACCGTATCCAGAACGTCGGGTGCCGACGACTGGGATTATGCCACCGGCCAGATGACACTCTATGTGGCGGCCACAGGTAGCGTTGAGTATACGAAGTATCCGCTCGACCTGTACCATACGGGTTTCTTCCACGACCATACGGCCAATATAACTGCCTCGGATAAGTCGACGTCTGATTTCCGTGTGGGTGGCGAGCCGAACAAAGGCTACTATTATTATGAGGTGCTGACCGGCCCTGCCGGCAACCACTGGCTTGACCGCAATCTGGGCGCTACGGCTTCGGGTCTCTATATCGAGGCTACGGGGGAAGTGGCGTATCACGGCAATGCCGAGGCGGCAGGCGGCTATTACCGCGCAGCGGCCTATAATGTGGGAAGCACGCCGGAGATCTATGGCGGGCTGTGTCCTCCGGGATATGAGATACCGCGTGAGGATGTGTGGAACAGTGTGCGTAACTCTACTTCGTTTGATACGTCATCGGTAGGCAACTACTATAACGCGGCTCTGCAGACCACCAACGGTATGTATATCTACTTCCCCAAGTCACTCTATTATGCGGAGTCGAACAAGACGGGTGAGTCGCGTGCCGGATACTATTGGAGTCAGACGGCGGCCTCGGGGCTGGAGAAAGACCAGATAGGCAACTGGCTGCGGTGTCTGCAGATTTCGGGTAATGTGGCGACCTTTATCAACGGACAGGTGGAGGGGCGCAATTCGCAGAAGGGTTATGCGATGAGTGTGCGCTGTGTCGGTAAGACTCCGGCAAGCGGCGAGAGCTATCGCACGAGCTTCAATGTGGTCGGCGCGACACACGTATATCTCTACTCTCTGAATGCCGACGGGTCGCGCAATGCAGTGACTACATGGCCCGGCAAGGCCATCGGCAATGCCGAGACAATGACCGGGGACCGGATGATGAACTTCTCGTATGAATCGGCCACGACGCGTCCGGAAAATTTCTTTGTGATTTTCAGCTATAAGGATAAGTCGGGTATAATACATACTGTCAGCAAGACGTCGGATGGCAAGACGCAGTACAGCACCAATCAGAACCCTGCCAATCTTGACGGCTGGCGAGTGGTGGGTGATCCGACTGCGGTGGACGGTGTGTCGACTGCGCTTGACGGCATATGGAAAGTGTCGACTCCTACCGAAGAGGGCGCGGAGGTCTTCTTTAATGACTGTCCTTTCTATATGAATGGATCTGATGATACGATGGATATCTATTGCTGGAATCTTGAAGGCTGGGACAATGTGGTGTGTCATTATAGTCTGACAGGCAATACGAATTTGAAAGTGTCGGGGACGAAGATGTGGGATTATTATCCGCAGCTTTACCGGTTCCGGATTAAAAAGTATGGCGTGAATCGGGTGACTTTTGTCAGCGATATGAATGCGGCGTATGCGTTCCCCGGTGCGCTGACATCGAATACTGTGAAGGCTGACAGTTATTACACTAATGCTGATGCTGACCGTAACAAGATCCTTCCGAGTGAGGTGAAGGAACCTGCTGCCGGTATGTGGCGTATCGCGATACGTCCGGTATTCGGTCAGGGCAAGGCGCATTATATATATGACTGGGGAGGCACGAATGCTGCTGAGGCGGCTAATTCGAAGCAGATGAGCTCGCTGTTGTCGGGTAAGTTCTATTACTATGATATATCTGCTGACTGTATTGGTTTTATGTTGACTAACGGCCGTTTTAATGCGGGGAATCAGACGGTGGATCTCTCCGGCACCGGTTATGAGGATGGTAAACTGATGCAGGATTGGTATGGACCCATAAGTGTGATGTGACCTTGGGGATAGTATAATAGACCTTTGGAATAGTATAATAGAATTTGGGGATAGTATAATAGAATGTGTGGGCCGGGCGCGAGATATACTCGTGTCCGGCCTCTTCCTTTGCGAGTTGACGCGCTGCGTATGGAAGGAGGCGCTTTGCGTAAGGAAGGCGACGCTTTATAATTGAAATTGCGCTCATCGCGCTCCTTGCGTATTTCGCGTTCCTCGCGCTACTTTTTCGCGTTGATGGGGCGCGCTGCGTAAGGAAGGTGACGCGAGGATCGCGGGTGCGCGGGTGGCGCTTTATAATTGAAATCGCGCTCCTTGAGTTTCTTTCATGGGGAAGGGGAGTGGGGAGAAGGGGGCGCGAATGGCGCGAGGGCGCGAGGGAGCGCTTTATAATTGAAATCGCGCTCCTCGCGTTCCTCGCGCTCCTTGAGTTTCTTTCATGGGGAAGGGGGGTGGGGAGAAGAGGGGGAGAGAGGCGCGAGGAGCGCTGCAGATTTTGCGGATTGGAAAAAAAGCAGTAAATTTGCATTTGGAAAACTATGTAAAAACCTTTACCACGATGCATGAAGTGAAAAATGCCTCACTCATCCTTGAGGACGGCACTGTATTTAAAGGTAAATCGTTCGGTTATCCGGGTTCTACAGCCGGCGAGGTGGTGTTCAACACTGCCATGACGGGGTATCCGGAGTCGTTGACCGACCCCTCGTATGAGGGACAGATCCTTATCACCACATATCCGATTCTCGGCAACTATGGCGTGCCGCCGCGCCGTCAGCAGGACGATGTGAGCGAGTATTATGAATCCGACCATATCCATGCGCGTGCGATTGTGGCGCAGGATTATTCCTGGAATCATTCGCATTGGCAGGCTGACCGTTCGCTGGCCGATTGGCTTAATGAGGAGAAAATACCCGGTATCTATGGTATCGACACACGGGCTCTTACCAAACTTCTGCGCGAAAAAGGCTCAATGTTGGGCAAAATCGTGGTGGAGGGTGAGGAAGAGCCTGATTTCTATGATCCCAATAAAGAAAATCTTGTGGCCAAGGTGAGCTGCAAGGAGGTGGAAGTGCACGGAAAGGGTGAGAAGAAGGTGGTGCTCGTGGACTGCGGCGTGAAGCACAACATCATCCGCTGCCTGACACGCCGGGGGCTGACGGTGGTGCGTGTGCCCTGGGACTATGATTTCAACACGATCACCGATGCCGACGGCATATTTATCTCCAACGGACCGGGCAACCCCGACATGGTGGATGTGACTGTCGACAATCTCCGCAAGGCGATGCAGGGTGACAAGCCGATCTGCGGCATCTGCATGGGCAACCAGTTGCTGAGCCGCGCCGCCGGGGCGAGCGTGTATAAACTCAAATACGGCCACCGCAGCCACAACCAGCCGGTGCGCCAGGCGGGGACCGACCGCTGCTACGTGACTTCGCAGAACCACGGTTTCGCCGTAGACGACAAGACACTTCCCATGGAATGGGAACCGCTCTTCATCAATATGAACGACGGCACCAACGAGGGTATCCGCCACAAGACGAAACCATTCTTCTCGGCGCAGTTCCATCCCGAGGCAAGTTCGGGTCCGAAGGACACTGAATTCCTCTTCGACGAATTCGTGAAACTTCTCTGATCAAAAACAACACACTACAGATTCTGATGAAAGAGAATATAAAGAAAGTGCTCCTCTTAGGTTCGGGCGCACTGAAAATCGGTGAGGCAGGTGAGTTCGATTACTCCGGTTCGCAGGCACTGAAGGCCATGAAAGAGGAGGGAATCGAGACGGTGCTCATCAATCCGAACATCGCCACGGTGCAGACCTCGGAGGGGTTTGCCGACAAGATATATTTCCTTCCGGTGACTCCGGAATTCGTGGAGCGCGTAATCGAGAAAGAGCGCCCTGATGGAATCCTGCTCGCCTTCGGCGGCCAGACGGCCCTGAACTGCGGCGTGAAGCTCTATGAGAGCGGTGTGCTGGAGAAATACGGCGTAAGGGTGCTCGGCACTCCGGTGCAGGCCATCATCGACACTGAAGACCGTGAACTCTTTGTGAAGAAACTCGATGAAATCGAGGTGAAGACTATCAAGAGCGAGGCCGTGGAGTCGGTGGCCGGAGCCATCAAGGCCGCCTCGCGTCTGGGCTACCCGGTGATTGTGCGTGCCGCATATGCGCTGGGCGGACTCGGATCGGGTTTCTGCGACAACGAGGAGGAGCTTGTGGCTCTGACCGAGAAGGCTCTCTCATTCTCGCCGCAGGTGCTGGTGGAGAAGAGTCTCAAGGGGTGGAAAGAGGTGGAATATGAAGTGGTGCGCGACCGCTTCGACAACTGTATCACCGTCTGCAACATGGAGAACTTCGACCCGCTCGGCATACACACCGGCGAGAGTATCGTGGTGGCTCCATCGCAGACTCTCAGCAATGAAGACTATCACTATCTGCGCAAACTCGCCATCAGGATAATACGCCATATAGGGATCGTGGGCGAATGCAACGTGCAGTATGCTTTCGACCCCGAATCGATGGACTATCGTGTGATCGAGGTCAACGCACGTCTCAGCCGCTCGTCGGCCCTGGCTTCGAAGGCCACCGGATATCCGCTCGCTTTTGTGGCCGCGAAGCTCGGTCTGGGTTACGGTCTCTTCGACCTGAAGAACTCGGTGACCAAAGAGACTTCAGCATTCTTTGAGCCTGCACTTGACTACTGCGTGGTGAAACTGCCCCGATGGGACCTCGGAAAGTTCCATGGCGTGAGAAGAGAAATCGGAAGTTCGATGAAATCTGTGGGGGAGGTGATGGCCATCGGGCGCACATTCGAGGAGGCCATGCAGAAGGGTCTGCGAATGATCGGGCGCGGCATGCACGGATTTGTGGAGAACAAAGAGATGAAAATCGAGGATATCGATTCAGCCCTCTCCACGCCGACCGACAACCGCGTCTTCGTGATCGCCGAGGCCATGAAACGGGGCTACAGTGTGGACCGCATACATGAGCTGACGAAAATCGACCGATGGTTTCTCTACAAGCTCGACAATATCATGCAGACCGGGCGCGAACTGGAGAAGCATGACTCGCTCGAGGCTCTTCCCGACGAGCTGCTGCGCCAGGCGAAGCAACAGGGCTTCAGCGACTTCCAGGTGGCACGCAGCATCTTCCGCGATTCCGCTGAATCGCCCGAAGAGCTGAGCCTGCGTGTGCGCCGCCACCGCAAGGAGCGCGGCATAGTGCCCGTGGTGAAGCAGATCGACACACTGGCCGCCGAGTATCCCGCGCAGACCAACTATCTGTATATCACCTATAACGGTTCGACCAACGACGTCAACTTCCTGCACGACCACCGTTCGATCGTGGTGCTCGGTTCGGGAGCGTATCGCATCGGGTCGTCGGTAGAGTTCGACTGGTGTTCGGTCAATGCCCTGATGACAGTGAAGAAGGAGGGGTGGCGCTCGGTGATGATCAACTATAATCCGGAGACAGTGTCGACCGACTACGACATGTGCGACCGCCTCTATTTCGACGAGCTTACCTTCGAGCGCGTGATGGATATTCTCGACCTCGAGCAGCCTCACGGCACCATCCTCAGCGTAGGTGGCCAGATCCCCAACAACCTCGCCATGCGTCTTGACGCCGAAGGGGTCAACATACTCGGCACGTCGGCCAAGAGTATCGACAATGCCGAGGACCGGCATAAATTCTCGTCGATGCTCGACAATCTCGGCATCGACCAGCCGCGCTGGCGCGAGCTGACCTCGAAGAGCGATATCGATGCGTTTATAGAAGAGGTGGGTTTCCCGGTGCTGGTGCGCCCCAGTTATGTGCTTTCGGGAGCCGCGATGAACGTGTGCAGCAACGACGAGGAGCTTGACCGCTTCCTGCGTCTGGCCGCCAATGTGTCGAAGCAGCATCCGGTGGTGGTGAGCGAATTCATACAGAACGCCAAAGAAATCGAGATGGACGCCGTGGCGCAGAATGGCGAAATCAAGGCTTATGCAATCTCCGAGCATATCGAATTCGCAGGGGTACACTCCGGCGACGCCACAATCCAGTTCCCGCCGCAGAAGCTCTATGTCGAGACGATGCGCCGCATCAAGAAGGTGAGCGGGCAGATCGCCAAGGCTCTCGATATCTCCGGGCCGTTCAATATACAGTTCCTTGCCAAGAACAATGATATCAAGGTGATAGAATGCAACCTGCGTGCGTCGCGTTCGTTCCCCTTCGTCAGCAAGGTGCTTAAGATCAACTTTATCGACCTGGCCACAAAGGTGATGCTCGGTCTGCCGGTAGAGAAACCCAACAAGTCGGCCTTCGACCTGGACTATGTGGGAATCAAGGCATCGCAGTTCTCATTCTCGCGTCTGCAGGGTTCTGACCCGGTGCTGGGTGTGGATATGAGTTCGACGGGCGAGGTGGGCTGTCTCGGCACCGACACGGGCGAGGCCGTGCTCAAGGCTATGCTTGCCGTGGGGCACAGAATCCCGAAGAAGGGTGTGCTCATGTCGACAGGAAGCGCCCGCCAGAAGGCCGCCATGCTTGCCTCGGCGCAGCTGCTGCACAAACACGGCTACACCATCTACGCCACACGCGGCACCCACGCCTTCCTGGGTGAGAACGGTATCCCGGCAGTGAGGGTGTATATGCCCTCGCAGCCCGACGAGCATCCCCAGGCTCTCGAACTGCTGCACCGCAAGGAAATCGACCTGGTGGTGAATGTGCCGAAAAACCTTACTCCCACGGAGCTGAGCAACGGCTACATCATCCGTCGTGCGGCAATCGACCTCAATATCCCGCTGCTGACCAACACCCGTCTGGCCGAGGCCTTTATCAAGGCATTCACTTCGCTCCGCACGGATGAGATTGAAATCAAGAGCTGGGACGAGTATTGACGCCCCGGTGGCGGAGACACCACTTCACGGGGATGTCAGGACAGTGGAAATCAACACGACATAAATGACAGTAAATGACCGTAAACGATAGATACAGGAGGCTGCGCACTGAACTGCGCAGCCTCCTTGGCAAGAGAGCACAGGGATCCGGCGACCCGGAATCAATCGACTATGAGGCCGTGGAAATGGCCCGCCTGATATTCTATACCCTCAAGGGGTGGAACACGACCGACCTGGTGATACATGCCGCCGACGAAGTGTCGGACTTCACGGAAGAACGCATAGCCGGGGTGTTGCGACGCATGAAGGAGGGGGAACCGATACAGTACGTGCTCGGCGAATCCAGATTCTACGGAATGACACTGGGGGTGAGCCCGGGGGTGCTGATACCGCGTCAGGAAACGGAGGAACTGGTGGAAATGGTGGTGGACGACAATATCGGGCGGCGCGACCTGCGTGTGCTTGATGTGGGGACGGGAAGCGGAGCGATTGCCATCGCCCTGGCCCGCAATCTGGAATTTCCGATAGTGTCGGCGCTCGATGTCAGCCGCGAGGCACTGGCCGTTGCCCGCGAGAATGCCGCGAGACTCCACGTGGCGGTCAACTTCATGGAAGCCGACATATTCGACTGGCAGCCTGCCGACGGCTCGCTCGACATCATCGTGAGCAATCCGCCATATGTGATGATGCGGGAGCGGAAGGATATGGAGGCGCATGTGCTTGACCGGGAACCGGCCGAGGCGCTGTTTGTGAGTGACGACGATCCTCTGCGGTTCTACCGACGGATAGCCCGGACCGGAGTCGCAGCACTTGCCGAAGGGGGGCTGATATACTTTGAAATCAACCCGATATGTGCCGACATGATGGTGAGGATGATGACGGATATGGGTTATGACAAAGTGATGACAGAGAAGGATATGTGCGGGAAAACGCGATTTCTCCGCGCCGAGAGGGGATGCCTGGATAGGATAGGATATGGAAGCTGAACGGATGCTGCAGCGGCTTGCGGCGCTATGCGCGCGCACGGAGCAGTGTGAGTGCGACCTGCGCGAGAAGATGCGCCGCGCCGGACTGACGGGCGCGGATGCGGAGAAAGTGCTGGCGCGGCTTAGAGAGGGGAGATTTCTCGACGAAGGGCGTTTCGCGCGCGCCTTCGCCGCCGACAAGGTGCGCTTCGCCGGGTGGGGACGGGGTAAGATACGGATGGCGCTGGCGCGTAAGCGGGTGCCACGCAATCTGATAGAAGAGGCCCTTGCGGGGATTGACAGAAAGGAGTATATCGACGCTCTCAAACGGGCCGGACTCGCCAAGGCCCGGAGTCTGGACCTCACCGACTATGCCGACGTGCAGAAGCTGTATCGCCATATGGTGTCGCGTGGATTCGAGACGGAGCTCGTAGGCCGGCTTACCGACTATCTGCGCCGCCGGGGCGAGGAAAAAAATAAGTAGTGTTCAAATTTTTACGACTTAAGTAGATATCTGTGTCATGAGGATAAAGACACCGGGAGAAATGCTGGGAGCGTCGGTGGATGCGGCGCGTGTGAAGGTAGACAAGACGTTGAAGAATCCGGGACGCCTGTTTGTGGCGGCCATTGCCGCCGGTGCGTTCATCGCGATGGGTGGGATACTCTCGCTTACGGTAGGGTTCGGTTTCCCGGGGATTGCCGCCGCCAATCCCGCCTTGGCCAAACTTCTGGCGGGGTGCATGTTCCCGATCGGGCTGATATTGGTGGTGGTGCTCGGCGCCGAACTATTCACCGGCAACAACGCCATGCTCATACCCGCCTACATGCAGCGCCACTACGGCGCCGGCGCCGTGCTGGCCAACTGGGGACTCGTATATTCAGGCAATTTCGTCGGCGCATTGGGATTCACGTGGCTCCTTGTCTATCTTCCCGGCCTCACGGCGGCCGACCCGTGGCACACGGCGATATGCAACATCGGAGTGGCCAAGATTTCGATGGGGTGGACTACGGTGCTGCTCAAGGGGATAGGAGCCAACTGGTTTGTGTGTCTCGGCGTGTGGCTCGCACTGGCGGGGCATAACCTGATGGAGAAAGCGCTGGGGTGCTGGTTGCCTGTGATGGCCTTCGTGGTGCTGGGCTATGAGCACTGTATCGCCAATATGTTCTATCTCCCCCTGGCCATGATGGAGGGGGCCGGGATAGGTGTCGTGGAGGCTCTGTGTGACAATCTGTTGCCCGCCACAATCGGGAATATCATCGGCGGGGCCGTCTTTGTGGGTATGGCCCACTGGTATCTGCACCGCACCCCGGGCCGGAGCAATGCTTGATTTCCTTTTTCCGGCCGAATGCCGGCTATGCGGTTGCGTACTGCCGCGTGGGAGCAGATGCCTGTGCCCGCTATGTTCGGCCGGGCTGCAGCGCACGGGGTATCACCGCGACCCTGACAATGCGCTGGCCATGCGTCTCGCAGGGCGGATACCCTTCGAACGGGCCACAGGGCATTTTCTTTATACCCCCGAGGCGCCTGTGGCTATGCTGATACATGATATGAAATACCGTGGAATGTATGGTGTGGCACGCGAATTAGGGCGCATCGCGGGTGGCGAACTTGCCGCCGCCGGATGGCTGGCGGGTATCGATGTGCTTGTGCCGGTGCCGCTGCACTGGATGAAGCGTATGCGGCGTGGCTACAACCAGGCCGAAGAGCTGGCCCGAGGGGTAGGAGAGGGGAGCGGCATAGCCGTATTGACGGCACTACGCGCCATACGGGGGCATAAGAGTCAGACCCGCGTAAGCCGCGCGCAACGCGCCGTCAACGTACGCGGCATTTTCCGGCTTCGCCATCCCGATGGCGTTGCCGGTCGCCACATTCTCCTGATCGACGATGTATGCACCACCGGCGCCACCCTCGTAGCTGCCGCCGAGGCCCTGCTTGCCGCCGCACCCGGCGCCCGCCTCTCCATCCTCACCATTGCCTGCACCGTCTGATTCGGGACGCTTGCTTCCCGTCTTGCTGCCCTGCCTTGCTGCCCGGGTGAGGGGCGCGGTAGGCGTGGAATGAGAAAGGAAAGCTTTTTTTCACACTTATTGATTGATATTTTCAAAGAAATCGTTAAATTTGTAATTTGAAGACCACTTACAATTGAACCTAACGGAAAATTGAATCGGAGAGGGGCACCACTAACTTTAAGTAAATGTTCAAGTTTATACGACAGTAACCGGAGGAGAATCCTTCATACCGATTAAATCTGAACACAGCCTGATCCGAAACAACCACAACAATAACATAACAAAAGTATCACAATGAGAAAGACATTACTCACGGTGAGTGCGCTTTTAGCAGGTATCAGCGGCACACTCGCCTATGTCGAGAAGGGGCACGCCCCTGCAGTGGGAAGTGTGGCCACAGCCGCATCCGCTGCCACAGTAGCCAATGCCGAGACACCCGTCTGTGGCGTATCCATCGGCACAGTCGAGGCTCAGAATTACTCCGACTCCGGACTCAGCCTCGACTACTTCAGCGATGCCGAATTCGTGGCTCAGACATCCGAAGGGACCTATCTGGGATTCCGCCAGCTTACAAGTGCGGAGACCGGAGAACCGATGGATGCCGTGGCGCTCACGGCCATCAGTTCTACAGATGAAGACGTCATCATCCCCGATGCATCCGCGTTGACGGGAAAGAATACCCGGTAGTCTACATCAATTCCGACTATTACTTCTCCCGAGGTTTCACAAGAAACATCAAGACCCTCACCATCCCCGCCAGCGTATACTACATCGACCGCAACTACTCCTTCGACAGCAACCTGACCGCAATCTACATGCTTGGTGCCGCTCCCTCGGTAACGTCAAATTTCCAGGTACCTGCAGTATACATGTGCGACAAAGACGCACTCGCAAGTTATATTGACAACCCCTCATTCAGCAACTCCATCCTCATGCCTTACGGATGGGAATACGACTGGGTGACAGTCAACGTAGAGAAATCAGGTGAATTTGCCGAAACCTACCTCACCCAGAACGACTACAACTGGGGAGCCGTGCAGA
Organism: Porphyromonadaceae bacterium UBA7141; assembly: GCA_002491945.1. Taxonomy (GTDB): domain Bacteria; phylum Bacteroidota; class Bacteroidia; order Bacteroidales; family Muribaculaceae; genus Lepagella. The sequence continues at coordinate 17,134 of DKWX01000054.1, read as the reverse complement.
ACGTAAAAGTAACAGGCAACATCAACGACACCGACCTCAGCGCCATCAAAAACCTCACCACACTGATGAAACTCGACCTCAGCGAGACCACCATCACCGCGCTGCCGAGCAACTTCATGTACAACCGCTCCACGCTGCTCGAAGTAAAACTCCCCTCCACGCTGGCAAGCATCGGTGAATATGCCTTCTACGGGTGCAGGATGCTTCAGGCGTTTGACCTCAACGGCATCACCACCATCGGCAATTACGTATTCTACGGATGCGAATCACTCCCCTACATCAACCTGCAGGGAGTCGAGACAATCGGCAACTACGCATTCCAAGACTGCTCGAAACTCAGCGGCATCGACCTTTCGACAGTGCGGTCAATAGGCAGTTACGGTTTCAGAGCCTGCACCTCACTCGGCAGCGCCGACCTGACATCACTGCAGACAATAGGTAGCTACGCCTTCTCCGGATGCACCGCATTGAAAGAGGTGAAATTCGGCAACAGCCTCGCCTCCATTTCATCGCAGGCATTCAACAATACCGGATTGGAAGAGGTAGTGCTCCCCGAAGGACTCACTGCAGTCGGAAGCGATGCATTCGGCTCATGTGCTTCCCTTAAATCGGTAGAGATGCCATCCACCCTGTCGGCAATACAAAACTACGCATTCCGCAACTGCCCGTCGCTTTCACAGGTGACGATGAAATCCGGACTGATATCCATTGGAAATCAGGCATTCTACGGCTGTACCTCACTTGAAGAGGTAGCAATCCCCTCCACCGTCACGATGATAGCATCGGGCGCGTTCAACAAGACCGGCATCACCTCATTCAAATGCTATGCCGCAGTGCCCCCCTCGGCCTCAGAGTCATTCATCGGGAGCGACATGGACATGTCGCGCACATTCCTATACGTGCCCCCGTTCTCCAAAGACTTCTACCGCAACACCACCTATTGGAGCGACTTCTACCTGATGCGCTCAATCGACGAACCCGTAGAGCACATACTCATCGACCGCCCGCTGACCATCAACCTCGAAGAAGAAGACAATGCCGCAGTAGCCGGCAACCCTTCGATGCGCCTCACAGACGGCACCATAGGGTCGACACGTACCGTAGCGCAGCTCACAGCCATGGGCGAGGGTACACTCTCAGCCGGAGAACTCACTATAGATGCCCTGATAGCCACCCGCTACTACAATCGCAGCTACACGTATTGCCCCACGCTCATCAACTACGCCGACAAGATGCGTGCCGACAACGTGACCCTCAACCTCTCGCTATACACCGACTACTACGACACCCCGATATGGAGATTCATCTCACTGCCGTTTGACGTAAAGGTATCCGACATCGTGCCGAGCGAAAACACCTACTGGGTGATCCGCCGCTACGACTCCGCCGCTCGCGCCGCAGGCGAAACATCCGAGACATGGGTAGACCTCACCGCCGACGACACCATGGAGGCCGGAAAAGGTTACATCCTGTCGGCCGCGCGTATGAGAAACGACGAATACTATGATATCCCCACACTCTCATTCACATCCGGCAACAGCCTGACCAAAAACAACATATTCCGGTCGACCGACGTGACAGTGCAGCTCTCGGAATACGCTGCCGAATTTGCCCACAACCGCTCGTGGAACCTCGTAGGCAACCCCTATCCAGCCTACTTCGACATGCACAGCCTCAACGAAGAGTTCACAGCACCCGTCACCATCTGGAACGGCCGCGCCTACGTAGCCTACTCACCCGTAGACGACGACCTCGTGCTCGCCCCCTTCGAGGCATTCTTCGTGCAGTGCCCCCTCGAAAGCACGGAAATGACATTCAAAGAGACCGGACGCATGCACTCCGACGAAGGGAAACCCCTCTACAAGAAACCCGCAGTGCGGCATGAGGCTCCCGCAGCCGAAGGTCGCAACATATTCAACTTCGAGGTAAGCGCCGGGAAGAGCTTCGACCGTGCCCGCATCGTGCTCAACCCCGAGGCAGCCATGGAATACGAGATAGGGCGCGACGCATCCAAATTTTTTGCCGAAGGGAGTGACGGCGCCCAGATATACGTGGCAGCCGACGTAAACTGCAGCATCGCAGAGCGCCCCGTAGCCGACGGACTCGCCACACTTGGTATCCGCACCGCCCGAGAAGGAGAATACACCCTCGCACTCACAGGCAACTACGCATCCGACTGGAAAGTAATGCTCACCGACACACAGACCGGCATCAGCGTTGACCTCACCGCCACCGACTACACCTTCACCGCCACAGCCGGCGACAGCGCGGGCCGCTTTGCAGTCAGCTTCCTCAAAGAATCGCAGACAGGCATCGACACAGTCACAGCCGACTTCGGCAGCGACACACAGGTAAGTGTCACTTCACTCAGCGGAGTCAGCGTATACACCGGCAGGGCCGATGCCATAAACGTCCCCGCGGCCGGAATCTACATAGTGACCGACGGCAGCAAGACCCGCAAGGCAATCCTTAAATAAACCCACAGACCACAACAACAATGAAAATAAACCTATCATCGAAGAGAATCTCGGTGGCGGGGTTACGGCGTGGCATACTGGCGGTGCTCCTTGCGGGAGTATGTCTGGCAGTGGCTACGGCGTCATCATCGCAGTCCGGGCCATCCTACGGTATAGGGGAGGACTATAACCCCACGTCGCCCGGCAACCCCGGACAGACCGAAGACGTGCCTACGGAGCAGACCTACCGCCTTACGGCAGTGGCCAACCCCAGCGGCACAGGGTACCTGTCGCCATCCTCACCCGTCGGCGTAAAGGCCGGACAGCGCACATACGTAAGCGCCAGCGCAAATTCAGGCTTCGTATTCATCAACTGGACAGCCGACGGAGAGGAAATCTCCGCCTCCACCGACTTCTACTACACCATGCCCGAGCATGACGTGACACTCGTGGCCAACTTCCGCTACGATCCCGCCAGCCCCGGCAATCCCAGCCCTGAAGAGCAGAAAGTGAAGCACCCCGTGACAGTGCGCACCATCCCCTCGGGAGCCGCATCCGTCAGTCCGTCGGAAGCATTCGACATGGAAGAGAACGCCACCCGCCAGGTCTATGCCTACCCCAACACCGGTTGGCATCTCACCGGATGGACCGTAAACGGAGTCGAACAAGCGGCCGACACCTCCCCGCTGACCGTCACCATGGGAGAGAAAGCCCTCGACATCGTGGCGCATCTCGAATACAACCCCGCCTCACCCTCCAACCCGGCCGCCAACTACTACAACCCCACGACCGGGCAGGTGATAATCGATGACTTCCGGCCCGGACAGCTCTACAGTGCGCTCAGCACACTCGTAGGCTCAGGCAGTTACTCCAACGTAAGCAGCCTCATAGTAAAGGGAAAAATAGACAGAAACGACATCGGGATACTCAGCAACCTCTCCAACGCCGCCACCATTGACCTCTCACGCACCGGCGGCGTGACGGCACTCCCCTCGTATGCCTTCAACTCGATGGGGGTATCCGACATCGTGCTCCCCTCCACAATCACTGAAATAGGCAACTATGCCTTCCAGTACTGCGAGAACCTCATGGCGATCACCCTCTACGGGCAGGAACCACCCGTATGCAGCGCATCGGCATTCAGAGACTTCACCAACAGCGCCAACTGCACCGTATTCGTTCCCGCCGCAGCCATAGAACTCTACTCAGCTGCCGACGGATGGAAAGACTTCACAATTCTTCCCATCAGCAACGACGCGCATGTGCTGCAGGTAAACCTTCCGGCCGACGGAGCCGACGGACGGTATAAGAACAACTCGCTCGAAATCGTCAACGTCAACTCCGGCGTACGCCAGAAATACGTAATCTCCGACCGACAGCTCTACACCTTCAACGGACTGAGGAAAGACGAACAGTACAATATCTACATGTACTCCCAGGCCGGACTTGAGATAGGGCGTATTGAAAACGTAGTGATACCGGAGCGCGACATCGAAGTGACATTCAGCGACTTGAAACCGCTGCACACCGTAGTGGCCGAGGTGCTCGCACCCGATGGCACCGACGTGACGCAGCAGGTGAGCGTAGAATGGCTCAAACCCCTTGCCGATGGAAGCACCACCTACCTGCGCAAAGCCGACTCGCTCGGCGAGATACCCGAAGGGCAGCAGCTAATCTGCCGCGTGACACTCGACAGCCGCCTCGGGACGGCATATGCCAACCCGGAGGATGTGGAATTCACCGTCAGCGCCGACAGCAACACCTGCACCATCGCCCTCGCCCCCTTCCGCAGCATCCGCCTCAACGGCACCGTAGCCGACGGCAACGGCGCACCCCTGCAGGGAGCCTCCGTATCCGCAAGCCAGATGCTCAACGGCAGATACACCAAGACCTACACCGTCAAAACCGACCGCAAGGGTGAATGGCTCCTCACAGTGCTTGAAGCACCCGAAACGCGCCTCACCTATGCCGCCACCGAATGCGTCAACCTCAACGACACGATCGGAGCCTTTGCGCCCGAAGTCAGCGCACTTGACCTCGGCACCGCCACACTGCGCTCAATCGTAGGGGCAAGAGTGACATACGGATTCACCTACCACGCAGCCGGATCTGACAACGTAGAGAACTTCTACGCCGACTACCGGAACGTAGAGATCGACGTATACAACGTCACTCAGGCGCGTCAGCACACCGACCTCTCGCTCCAGTACCCGATGGTCGCCGTGCTAGACGAGAGCATCAACCCCGGCGATGAGCTGCGCCTCACCGCCACCTCACGCACCGGAGCCTTCCACCCCGTGACAGAGACAGTGACCGTAGGCGACGGACAGCGTGCCGAAGTGACATTCGACATAGTGGGCAAAGGTGGAGTATCGGCCACATTCGATATGACCGACAATCCCGCCGTCACAGCCATGCTGTACGGCCGCAACGGCGAACTGCTCAAAAAATCCCCCTACACACAGGCCAAAGTAACCTTCACCGAACTCGAAGACGGCGAGTATACACTCGTCAGCATGGGTCAGTCAGACCTCATGAACTCCATACTCCGCCTTCAGAACTTCGACGAAATCGGCCTCACCGAAGGGAAAGACTACGTAAAGAACGCCGTCACCGTAGAAAGCGGACGCCTCGCCGAAGTGCGGATACCCGAAGTGCCCGCATTTGACGAAAGCCTCTTCTACTACACCGGCGGCACCACCGGTTTCTCTGCCAACAAAAGCAGCATCACCACAGGCAACTACCTCACCCTCCGCAGCTCCATCGACTTCAAGGGGGTATACAAAAACGACATAAGCAACGTCGCCCTCGTGGTAGACCTCCCCGAAGCCTGCGAAATGGTAGAGCAGTCAGTGATACAGGGTCCCAACATATTGCCCTACACCCTCGACAGCAACCGCCTGACCATACAGCTCGGCACCGGTTACCAGACCCAGACCCGCTTCTGCGTAGTGCCAACCACGGGCGGCACGTTCAACGCCACCGCCTACGTAGTGTTCGACTACAACGGCAAGACAGTGACCCAGCCGATCGGCGCCGCCGTATCCGAAATCAAAAACCTCGAGATATCGGTACCCAAGACTATTGCCTCACTGGACTTTACCGTAAGCGGAAGCGCACAGCCTCAATCCGGTATCGAGATTTATGCCGATGGGGCGCTCGTAGGTAAAAGCAAAGCTAATGCAAAGGGAGAATGGAGTGCCGATTGTGTATTGGCCGAGGCCATAAACTTAAGCACATTCAATGTTTCCGGTCGTATTGAAACTCCAAGCCAGACAATACTTGTCACGGAGAATAAAGAAGTATGTTATGATCCGAGTGCAGTCATGCCGGTAGAAGTGGCAATGACATTCTGGAATGGATATTACAAAAAGCAATATGAGGTGATATGGAACATGAGTGATGGCTCGTGTAATGTATCCAAATATGATTTTTATACTACCACAGACCTGACTTTTCTTGTAAGATTCAATACTGCAGATCCGACACAGCTGCGCAATATAGTACTGAATGTATACACAAGTTCGGGAAGTGTGATGAAACTTGTGCCGATATATTCCGAAACCAGCAGATGTTGGGTAGCCGTAGCATCGTTCTCATCGTCATCGTTGCCCGAAAATGTAAGTGTGGACTATGAAGTGAACGAGGTTAGCCCCATTGATTCCGGCTTCATGGCCGACAATCTGAATCCTGCGGATGAAGTAATCCGGGAATATGAGGAAAACAAAGAATGGCTCGATGCGATAACGGCGCGTCTTGATTCCGATCTTACGGAAGAAGAGGAAAAAGCGATAATAGATGAATTATGTAGTCGTTATGGCATCACCGCTACTGAAAACAGTGATGAGGCCATAACAGAGGAATCCATCAGTATACGCCTTTCTCAACTTCCGGAAGATCCTGATTACCTGAATAATCTGCTGTCAGCATCTCCTTGGAATTCAGCGGTGGGAGATTATACTGAAGGTATCAGAATCAGTAATTGTGATGGAATAACAGCAGAAGCGCTTATCGAACAGGGTTTCCGGACAGTGCCTAAAACCGACGGTAATGACAGCTATTACCTCAGTGACGGCACGGTATGGCAATTTGTGGATTTTGAGTCAGACATATTTATAACCGTTGATTGTCAAACTGACACTCCTCTTGCAAGAGTCTTGCGTGCCAGAGAATCTGACTCTGCCGAAGGATGGGTAGAGAAACTTCATGAGGTAAGTGATAAGATTGAAAATCTTGTAAGCGGGATATATGGCTATCTGAACAGTTGTAATGAGAATCTGGAAAAAGCTATGGGCCAGGTCCGTGATGAACTTACAGGGCTGGAAAACGATAGGCTTTGGCTTGAAAAGAACAGCAACAACATATATCTCAAAAAGAAAATCGGCCTAAAGATAGCGGCTAAAACCAAAGTGCTTGATGGACTTGAATCAACCTCCACATGGTTGAATAAAAACTTCAAGCAATACCTTGAGGGAGCCGGCAATGCCAGCAAAGTCGCAGGTAAGGCATTCTCCTTCTTTGCCTTGATAATGGATGGAAAGGATGCCATTGAAGAGGTAAGTGACCTGATTTCGTTAAGGGATTCCCTTACGCCTCCGTGCAAGGCAGCCGAAGCTGCAACACAGAAACTGAAAGAAAGCGTTAACCGATGGGCTATCGGTGCCGGAGCCTATTACTTCGGCAAGTTGTGTTGTGATGTGGCTGAAATAGGAGGTGTGACTGCAGGTATTGCCGCTCTGGTACCATCAGGTGGAACATCCACCTCAGCAATAATGGCAGCTATTGTCGTGATGGCCGGTAATATTGCAGCTGACTATGCTTATCATAAACTGGTAGACGGATTTAAAGACCGTACGGAAAAAGCTTATCAGAAGACGCAGAAACTGTGTAAGGAAAAGGATCCTAAACCGGAAGACTTCCCGGATAATGGTGATGAGCCGTTGCCTGACGATAACAGTGATACAGATCCCAATCATTATCCCAATCCTACGCCTCCGGTCACAACTCCTGTCAGTCCTATACTCGACCCATCAGGCTACGTATACGAAGCTGTGCCCGAAAACCGTGTGGAAGGAGTGCAGGCCACTATCTACTACAAGGAGACGAAAGAGGATATGTATGGCGACCCGTACGAGGAAATCGTGCTCTGGGATGCCGAAGAATATGCTCAGAAGAATCCCCTCTTTACCGATGAATACGGTATGTACCAGTGGGATGTGCCGCAGGGTCTGTGGCAGGTGAAATTCGAAAAAGACGGTTATCTCACCGCCTACAGCGAATGGCTTCCCGTGCCCCCGCCGCAGCTCGACGTCAACATCGGAATCGTGCAGAACAAGCAGCCCGAAGTGACCGAAGCCCGCGCATATGAAGAGGGTGTGGAGGTGCAGTTTGACAAATACATGGACCTCTCTACACTCACCCCCGACAACATCTACGTAAGCGCCAACGGCGAAAAACTCCCCGGCGAAGTGCGCCTCATAGACTCCGCACTCGCCGACGAATATGCCGATGAAGATGATGCCGACGCCATGCGCTACGCCTCGCGTGTGCGCTTCGTGCCGGAAGAGAAGATCAGTGCCACCACAGGCGAAATCCGCGTCACGGTAAGCCGCAACGTACTCTCCTATGCCGGTATACCGATGACGGAGACCTACTCGCAGGTGCTCGACGTGGAGAAAGAGGTGCAGGCCGTATATGCCGATGATGTGAAAGTGCTTTACGGCGGCGAAAAAGAAGTGACCGTATTTGCCTTACCCCCCGACGCCGCTGCAGGGCGCACGCTCCGAGTGGCCACATCGTCCGACCTCATCGCCTCCATTGACTCCGACGAACTCACACTCGACGCCGATGGCAAAACAGTGGTCAGAGTCAGCGGTAACCTCCCGGGCAGTGCAACACTCTCATTTGCGATCGACGACGTCACCGCCACCGGTGACTGCGCCGTCGATGTAGTGACCGAGATAATCACCGCCGAGGCTCCCGTGGCCTCGCGGGCCAGCGGCACAGCCGTATACCGCGGTACCAAAGTCGAACTGACCACCGGCTCGAAAGACGCAGTGATCTACTTCACCACCGATGGCTCATGCCCCTGCGATGCCGACGGCACACGCCGCAAATACACCGTGCCCATCGTAATCGAAGAGGATACGCATATCCTCGCCATAACAAGCGTAGGCAACTCCGGCGACGACGTATCCGAGACAGTGGAATTCAACTACACCATCAAGCATTCCGACATTGACTTCCAGATGGCCGAAGGGTGGACATGGATCTCGCACAACCTCGCCGACGGAGCCGATGTAGCCGAACTTGCAGCCGACCCGTCAGTGACACGGATACTCAGCCAGACCGGCGAAGCGATCAGCGATCCGCAGCTCGGCATTGTGGGTACACTCACCCGACTCTCAGCCGCCGACAGCTACAAAGTAGAGACCTCAGCCCCCACAGGACGCACGCGCCTCAGCGACGTGGCATGGAACCCCGCCACCCCGATACCACTAAATGCCGGATGGAACTGGCTCGGGTATCCCGTAGCGCAGACCATGAGCGTAGACGAAGCCCTCGCGCCGACACAGGCCGAAGAACTCGACATGATAGTGGGGCAGAACGGTTTCGCGCAGTATGACGGCCAGAACTGGATAGGCACGCTGCTCACTATGTCGCCTGGACTGGGATACATGTACCACAGCCGCTCAGCCAAAGAAGTGACCTACAACACCTCGATCGTATCCACAGCCGCCGCACGCAACGCCGCCGGTATCGCCGGCGGATCTCCCCTCGTGGTGGATATCCGCAAATACGCACGGATAATGCCGGTGGTAGCCACACTGTGCCGCCCCGACGGATCAGACCTTGACAATGCCGACTATCAGGTGGCCGCCTTCTGCGGCTCCGAATGCCGGGGCATCGGCAGGGTGGCCGGCGGACTGGTGATGATGGCTGTGTATGGCGATGCAGCCGACACGATCACCCTGCAGGTGACAGATGCCGAAGGCAGCCATGCATATCCCGTAAGTCAATCGCTCAGATTCTCCGAAGATGCCACAGGCGATATCTTCAACCCCTACGCCATCACGATCGACGGCGACCTGGCCGGCATCGCCGACGTGCGGTATGACGGCCACATCCGTCTCGCCGTAGAAGGGGAGATGCTGCGCATACGCGGCACCGACGCGCAGAGCATCCAGCTTGTGGAAATCTACGACACCGAAGGCCGCAAACTGCTGCGCGCCACCGACGTGACAGAATCCGGCATCAGATTGCCCAACCTTTCCAACGGCGTCTATGTGGTGACCGTAAAAGCCGACGGCGACTACACCTACCACAGAATCGCCATCAGATAACCCTCCAATCAAATGAAAAAATCAATCATCAGATTCAGATATGCGGTAATCGTACTGATACTGACTGTAGCAAACGGAGTCGGGGCCTTGGCCTCGACCCCGTGGACGGTCAATCCGGCCGATTACCGGTATGACATGAGTCTTTATCTCGATGTCAGTTTCGTGGCATCCGGGATGGACTATTCGCTCTATGACGTTGGGGCCTTCTGCGGCGACGAATGCCGTGGCATAGCTGAAGTGCTGCCACTGGGCGACGGGCGTGAATGCCTGTACCTCCGTGTGCGCAGCAATCAGGAAAGCGGCGAAACGCTGACATTCAGGTATTACAACCGCCTTACAGAAGAAGAGCAGCCCATAGACCTGGTGACCTTCCCCTTTGAGTCGGACACCCGCCTCGGATTCCCCTCCGAACCCTATGGAGTGACGATCGTGATACACTACGATATCACCCTCGGCGCTACCACGGGTGGCTCACTTGACCAAGAAAGTGGCCGCGTGGCCGAAGGAACCGAACTGACCGTGACCGCAATTCCCTCCGAGGGGTATCACTTCACGCAGTGGTCGGATGGCAAGACCGACAATCCGCGCATCATCGTGGCCGATGGCCACATCTCCCTTGAAGCCGGATTCGAGGTCAACAGTTACCGCCTCACCTACCTGCTTGACGGGGAGACCTACAGCGAGCGGGATGTAGACTACGGCACAGCAATCCAGCCCGAGGCAGATCCCGAAAAAGAGGGGTACACCTTCACGGGGTGGAGCAACCTCCCCGCGACGATGCCCGCCGGAGACGTGACCGTAGAAGGAGCGTTTACAGTCAACAGTTACCGCCTCACACTCTATCTCAACAACGAAGTCTACCTCACCGAGACACTCGAATTCGGCGCACCCGTGACACTGGAAGTGCCCGAACTGCCCGAAGGGATGGAGTTTAAGGGATGGGAAGGCGACATACCCGAATTCATGCCCGCCTGCGATGTAGAAATCTACGGCACGTACTGCATATCCAGTTCTGTGGAACTGATACAGATCTCAGATGATACCGAAGTGACCGTATGCAATCTTCAGGGGCAGGTGATATGCCGCAACATCAAATGGCAAGAGATCGCACCTCGCCTCAACCCCGGCCTTTACCTCGTAAACGGCAGGAAGATACTCAAAGGGGATTGAAATGACCGGCAGATGATGCTGTCTCCGCAGTGCGGATCCTGATATCGGGCTGCAGATGTGGCAACCAAGGCCACGATGTGGCAGTAATGATGTGGCATACATAAAAAAGACAGAAGGTAAACACCCCTTTAGGGATTGAGTTTGTCTTCTGTCTCTGTTTTTTGGGGGGGAAGGGAGGCTACCGGCGGCGTTCGCTGGCGAGACGCTGGTAGATGCCGGGTTTCAGACCGGTCTCCTTGGTGAAGACACTGATGAATGTGGCTTGCGAGCGGTAGCCGATGCTTTCGGCTATCGCTTTAAGCGTAAGATGCCCGTAATTGTCGATGTCCTCCAGACGGCGCATCGCCTCTTTGACACGGTAGCGGTTGAGGAACGCCCGGAAATTTATGCCGTATTCATCATTGATCACCTCTGAAACATAACGCGCATTCGACTCGCATGCCGCCGCCAGACGGTCGATGCTGCAGTCAGCATCGCAGTAAAAATCAGGATTCTCCATCACCTCCGCTATGCGACCGAGCAGCAGACTGCGCCGGTCGGCATCGATAAGCAACCGCCTTGCCGACGGCGAAGCCTCGGTGTCATCGCCCGCCACGGTCAGGGGCGGCTCTTCAGCCGGAGACTGCGCCTCGGGGCGTGGCTGAATCTCGGCGAGTCGACGTTCATCGGCGCGTCGGCGCTCCTCCTCGCGCAGCAGGGCCGCATTGCGGTCGTAGAGCACCTGCCAGGCAGCCAGCAGTTTGCGCTTCTGCCTCCACAGCGACACGGAGAGAATCGCGATAAGCAGCGCCACCGCCACCAGAGTGATGATCCAATAGCGTTGCTGAGTATTCGTATAGCTGAGCGATGTGATGGTATACGCATCGGCCGACTGCTCGTATAGCGCCTGCGAATTCTGTATCAGATTGATCGTCTCCCGACTGAAGAGGGAATCGGCCAGCGAAAGATAGGCTGACTTGCAGCGCAGCGCCTCGATATCCTCACCCTTCGCCTCATAGACCCTCGCCATGGAGCGCAGCGACTCCACCAGCAGATTGTTATAGCTGCAGTGGCGCGCCATATCCTCATTGGACCGCAGATAGAACAGTGCGGAATCCAGCCTTCCCCCCTTCTCGTGGATCTCCGCTATATGCGAGATGGCTGCCGCCGCGCAGTCAGCCTCATGCATCGTGTCGCGGGCGAACACGGCGGCCCGGCGGAACTTCCCGAGAGCCGCCTCGCGGTGACCGCGGAGATTGTCGAGCAGCGCACTGTTGAGCAACAGATCATAGCGCGAACGTATATCCGACTGCCGCAGCGACCCGTAAAGGTCGTGATACTTCAACGCCGAGTCAGGCATCTGCTTAAGGTAGTAGGCATAGAACAGATTATTATACACAACCTGCATCACCGGCGACTCCGGATCGCTCCCTACCGCCTGCATGGCCTTGCGGTAGAAGCGTATGCCTGAATCAAGATCATTGATGGCCGAGAATACATTACCTATCGAAGTATATATGGAGGGGAGAGGGGCTGACAGACCGTTGCGCTCCGCGATGCTGCGCGCCTTAAGGAACGCCTGCATCGCCTCCGCGTAATTTTCAGCTCCATAAAGTATGGATCCACGGCGCAGATGGGCGCGGGTGAACATCAGACGGTCGGACTTGCCGTCATCGCGCGAGCAGACCACGGTAAGGATCTTCAGCGCATCATCGGTGTCGCCGCGCTGCAGCGCCTGTTCCCCCTGGTGGAAGAGGGTGTCGGTGCGGATGGCGCCCATCAGGCGCATGTCGGTGGTGAGCGATGCGCGGGGGTATGCGGGCGCTGTGCTGCAGATTATGAGCAGGAGGGTGCAGAGAAGGGTGTGTAATATTATATGGCGTGTGCGTGATGGCATTGAACTGGGGGGGGATGTAAAGGTTGGAAACGGAGGGGAGAGGCAGGGGTGATGAGGCAGGTGGCCGTGCCGGAGAAACGGGATGAAGGCCGGCAAGAAGGAGCGGCGAGAGAGTGGCCCGGAGTGAGAGAAGTGATGCTCCGGGTGCAAATTTAGTGAAAAGCAATAGAATCGCAAAATGCAAAGTGAAAGGTGTGAAATAGCAGGATGAAAGTTAAAATCGACCGTGATAGTTATAAATTCGCGAATTTGTAATGTTTTTTAGAAAAAATAAGGGCGTGATACGTGCGTAATGAGTATATTTGCGGAGTAAAAATCAAAACACCCGCAACATGAAACAGAATTACAAAGCGACAAAAAGGATGCTGGCTGTGCTTCTGACGGCCGTCCTGACACCGGCGGCATGGTGCGCGCCGGCTGCTCCCACGGCACTCAAGGCCGACGTAAAGGGCACGCGTGTGGATCTCGGATGGAGCAACGGCGATGCCGGCGCGGTAATATTGGAGAACGGTTTTGAAGACGAGGAGTTCCCTCCGGCGGGGTGGAGCACCGTCGTGACCAACGACTATAAATATCTTTGCAGCTGGTTCCGTTTCCCGGGAGATGATTTCATCCAGACCGGCAACTATACCGACTATCTGCACAGCGGTGATGGCTCGGCGATGATGTACTTCGATATGTATGCCATGTCGGGCGACCATGACCCAGCGCAGGATGAATGGCTGATACTCCCTCCGACGAATGGGGCGGCGTATCTGGAACTATGGTCGTACATCGACCCGAAAATCCTCGAATACGGACTTGACGAAGAATTTCCCGACCACTATATTATCCAGGTGAGCTATGACGGTGGCAATAAATGGGAGGAACTATGGGACGCCCCCCGCGATGCCTCGCCGTTCGGCGGCTGGCAGCTGGTGACTCTTCCAATCCGGCAGAGCGACGAGGCTGTGTCGGTGGCCTTCCGCGGATATAGCGAAAGCGGGGAGATGGTGCATTTCCTCTGGGGGATTGACGATGTGCGGCTGTTGGGCCCGGCATCAGGCGACAACGGTGACAGGACGGAGGGTTACACCGTGAAAATCAACGGCAATACAGTGGCCGAGCATGTGAAAAGCCTGCAGTATACCGATCTAAGCCCCAAAGAGGCAGGGACCTACCGTTATGAGGTATTCGCCGAATGTGGCGGCACACTGTCTGCGGCGGCCGGACTCGATGTGACAATCGACGATATCGAACTTCTCCCTCCGACCGATCTGGAAATCACCACAACGCAGGATGAATCGGACGAGACTTCTTATATGATTTCGCTCGAATGGAAGGAGCCGGAGGGTGTAATGGCCCCGGTGTCGTACAGTGTATATTGCGACGGACTTGAAGTGGGATGTATGCTCGAAGAGCCCTTTGTGGAATTCTGGGGGTATACGAAGGGTGTGTATCTCTTTGAGGTGACGGCCGTGTATGAGAATCCCGACGGAGAGTCGGAGCGCACCGGCAAGCGTGTGGCAATCGATACCCGATACAACGCGCATTCGCTTAAGGCCGAAGCCGACGGCACGAATGTGCGGCTTGGCTGGCAGGCCCCCGAGGCGGGCGACGTGAAGGTGAGCCATTATGAGGTGTGGCGCGGCGACGTCAAGATAGCGGGTGAATGCAAGGAGACGGAAATTGAGGATGAGGCTCCGGCCGGACACTTCCGTTACAGTGTCATAGCAGTTTATGAAGACGGCGTGCGTGCGTTCCCGGCCATACTCGATTTCGATAACGGCAAGGGAGAACCCCGCAGGCTCACATTCGCCGAAAACTTCAACACCGGATTCCTCCCGGCAGGATGGGAAATCGAGAATCTATGGGAGAATACACCCGACAACGAGCTATGGCAGTTTGACGACCCGAACGGGCTGGGTGTGACCGGTGACGGCTTTGAGGGCGCTTTCGCCTCAATCGACTGTCTGAACAGTGGATTCTATTCGCTCGACGGCGTTCTGATGACACCTGAAATCAGTGTCGAAGGGTGCGACCCGGCTACACTTGCCGTGAAATTCAACTATGACTATGCCTCGACCGGAGTAGACTCGCAGGCAGTATTCGAGGTATTGCCCGAAGGTGCGGCCGACTGGGTGCGGATTGAAACGCTTGAATCCTATAATCCCGAAGAGACAGACGGTGAATTCTCGCCGAAGCGGGCAAGTCATGCTCTTGCCGACTACATAGGGAGTGCCTCGGTGATACGCCTGCGCTGGCGCTATAGCGGGATGATGGACTATCATCTGGCGATTGACAACGTAGAGGTGTCAGATGCCACAAGTGGCGTAGCCTCCGCAGTAGCCTCCGGCATGACGGCCTGTATGCGTGACGGCGCAATCGAGGTATACGCCGCCGGCGGAATCGACAATGTGCGGGTGTACACCGTCGACGGATGCCTTGAGAGCGCCGCTGAACCACGTGGCGAGGAGCGCATCAGCATCCCCGCCGCAGGCACAGGTGTGCGACTCGTGCGCCTCGTCGGCTCCGACGGTTCGCAGCGCACTTTCCGCCTGATACTCTGATTATACTCCCTCCCCCCTGAACATAACTCCTCTTACAGAAGTCCCTGCCCTGCACCGTCAGAACGTGCGGAGCAGGGACTCTCTGTAGTCTGCGACGGCGTGTTAAATAAGTGTTCAAATTTAATTTATACAATATGCGGGCTTATGATTGTATAAAATATTCCATTTCAATTACTATCGGTCAAATTTGAACACTTACTTATTGCGGGCATCGATACTAAAGAGCATGGAGTGACCGTTACATTCCACAGTCGCCTTATATACAAAACAGAAAGGACGGCTAAATATGAAATGATGATGATTCCGAAAAGCTATACAATTCTGCTGCTGGCTGTCGGTGGATTCTTTACATCATCTGCCGGTACACCTGATTTTACCGGAGCCTGGAAGGGGCCAAAGGACCTGATGATAAACGTGTGCGTTGACAGCCAAAGTCAGCCTTATATCTGCCACTGCGGTATTTTCCGTACTTACGGTTGGGTGAATTTCTCGACAATCGTTTCTACGGATTCTTTGATAATGGTGTCAAGGGATGAGGGGAGTCCGTCTGAAGGGCGTTTTAAAATCGAATCAGACGACAGACTTACCGGAATTCTGAAGATGGGCGGTAGAGGAGACGAGTGGTATTATAACGGCAAGGCTGAACTCGTAAGGCAGAAACCAATAATGCCGGATAAATTTTCTTTGCAAAGACGTCAGGGAGTCAGCGGAAATCAGGATTCGTCTATCAAAACGATCCGGAATCGCTTGTATTTCTCGGTGGATGGAGCGTGAACAACGACTCGCGGACAGAATATGGTGGGACTAACTCAGTAGCCGACACTGTCTATAGGATTGGGCCGCGCAAGGCCATAATGATTTTCCCGACAAGCTACAACCGTGTGGAAATCTATGAACTCACAAAATAAAACATATCATATTATGAAATTACAGATGAAATCAGTTCTTGCAGCTGCGGCAATGGCGGCTGTCATCGCCTCGTCCTGCTCAGGCAAAAAAGAAAATAATACTGCGACAACAGACAAAACGACTCAGGATGTGGTGGCGGATGCCGACATTCGCGGACAATGGTATATCGAGAACATTGTGTTCAGCGATTCCGACTATGTGCGTCCCGATGAGACGCTTCCAGGCGTACGCCAGTATATCGTCTTTGAAGACAGCACATATTTTATCCAGACCAACTGCAACACAGTTTCCGGTCCGTATGCGGTCAAGGGGGATTCAATCACCCTCGGCGACGGAGCGATGACGGAGATGGCCTGCGACAATATGAAGGTAGAGGACGCGATACGCAGGATTCTTCCCGGTATCTCGACTATTGACGTTCAGAACGATTCTGTAGTCAGACTTAATGGCGCAACGCCGGTCGAGTGCATCCTGCTCCGCAAAGCGACTGAAAAGAAATGATGCTGTCGTGAGTCTCGAAGAATTGCTATCTTGAAGAATCTTCCTTTAGTAGATGACAAAATTTAAATTTATGCTGTTGAATATCTAATTTTCAAGTGATTAAATTTGCAAAAGTCCTTGAGATTTAGTAATTTAAAGGAAAAGTTTGGTTGCTTTTTCTCATGAAAACTACTAACGCGAGTTCGGGATAAGAACTTTATGATTTTCAACCAAGCAAAGGACACAGAGTATTGGGCGGCCTTTCAAGGTCGCCTGATTTATTTGTACAGTTTGAATACTGTTTCTTTGAGTGTGTCTGACGCCGGCCACTAAAAAAGGACCAGCCAAATT
>DKWX01000064.1 GCA_002491945.1 Porphyromonadaceae bacterium UBA7141 | reverse complement strand
TGTGTCATGCGGAGACAGATACAAATATAATGATAATCAGACATACGCCTAAACCGTCGGCCGGAAGACGCGTAATCGGGGCTTAAAATTCCGTAATGCTGGTAGCGGCCAGGTGCATTACGAAGCCGGACGGCACTCACGCCCCGGCAAAATCCGACACACACGCCGCACATTGCGCCATGTCATTTGTTATACCTCATAGAGGGGCGGCACACGCGGTATCAGTCTGCACTCAATGCCACAATTTCCCCGGACCGAACTATATAAAGAGCATTTATAATATGGACACAATCAACTCTGCCAGAATCGTACTGGCCGGCGGCTGCTTCTGGGGCACGCAACATCTATTCCGCAATCTTCGGGGAGAACTGAAGACTCAGGCCGGTTACGTCAACTCTGAAGTCGCCAACCCCACCTACAAAGAAGTATGCACCGGACGCACCGGAGCTGCCGAAGGGGTGGAAATCACATACAATGCCACAACCGTCGACCTTGACAAGCTGCTCGACCTCTACTTCGAATCAATCGACCCGACATCAGTCGACCGACAGGGGAACGACCGCGGACCCCAGTACCGCACCGGAATCTATTACACCTCCGACTCTCAGCGCACCACAGCCCTCAAAGCCGTCGGCCAACAGCTGAAGAAAGGTTACTCAAAGATTGTGGTGGAAGTGCTCCCGATGAAAAACTTCTACCCTGCCGAGCCCGAACATCAGGACTATCTCTTCAGGAATCCTGACGGCTACTGCCACATCTCGCCCCACCTTCTTGAAAAGGCACGCCACACCTCCATTCTAAAAGAGGAAGTGAAGACAAAAGCCGAGAATGCCGACACCGACTTTCTCCACGCCATCGACGAAAACGGCTGAGCCGAGGCATCTCTCCCCCCTCCTTAACGAAGAGAAGTCACCACGGGATATTGACAGATTGAGAGAAAAACAGTAAATTTGCACACACAAATCTGAACTTTCCCTATGAGATCAAAGTCGTTTAAACTTCTTTCAACAGCAAGATTCAGTAATGTCTTGAATGAATTCAGATGCACAAACGACTCTCTCTAAAACGCTAATACAATATGAATACAGGTGACAAGATGCCCGACCTCTTAGGGCTTGACGCTGAAGGGCGCGAAGTGCGCATCAGCGATTATCCGGGCAAAAAGATAGCCCTCTACTTCTATCCCAAAGACAGCACCCCGGGATGCACCGCACAGGCATGCAGCCTGCGCGACAATTATCAGGCTCTGCTTGATGCCGGATATCAGGTGATAGGATGCAGCATCGACAGTCCGGCCGCGCATCGCCGATTTGCAGAGAAAAACGCCCTCCCCTTCCCACTCATCTCCGATGCCGACCATCATCTGGTGGAGCTCGCCGGCGTATGGGGCGAAAAGACCATGGCGGGACGCAAATACTTCGGCACTCTGCGCACCACATTCATCCTCGCCCCGGACGGCACTATAGAACAAGTAATACTCCCGAAGCAGATTAAAACCAAAATCCACGCTGAGCAGATACTCGCTCTCTGAGCATCGCCTCAAAGACGGTTTGTCGTAAGCAAGTATCCAGACTTCAATATGCCGACTTGCCCTAAGTCGATTCCGGTGTGTAGCCAAGGAGAATATGGACATATTCGACCCAGCCACAGGCCGGAAACGACAAAAAAAGAGCCGCCGATTGTATAAAAGGTTTTCTTTCAGCAGATTGTATATAACAGATTCCCTTTCAACTACAATCGGGCAACGTTGGATACTTACTTATTGAATTCCGACACTTGCATCACGTAAGCCGAAGGGATGCCAGCCCCATACTTCACGGGGCCGGCATCCCTTCGGCTTGTCTCATCAATCAGTATACATCTTCGATATCTCGGGAAGTCTGCAACAGGCCTGCCGTTGCCCGACGTCTGCGGCATACCTCAGCGTCGCCAGAAAATCCTAAAGAATAGCACCAGCACTGAGAATAGTTCCAGACGTCCAGTAAGCATCATCAGCGAAAGCACCCACTTCACAGCATCCGGCAACAGATGATAACCTCCTGCGGATCCTGTCAGTCCATAGCCCAGCCCGTTATTGCCCACACACGAAATCACCGCAAAAAAGGCATCATCAAGACTAATGCCATAAGCCGTCACAATCAGCGCGCCGATCACAATCAGCACTCCATAAATTGTGATAAACGCACTTATACGTGCCATATCCTCATCAGGCACCACCCGGCCATTGACCCTCACCACATACATTCGCTTTGGAGCCACCGACTTCTTCACCTCATTATTCAGATTACGCACCAGAGCCAACAGGCGGTCGGCCTTGATGGCACCAGTCGTTGACCCGGCACACGCGCCACTCAGCATCAGCAGCAACGTCAGCAACAGGGCAAACGTGCCCCACACACTGAAATCGGCCAGTGTATACCCGGTAGTCGTGATAGTCGACACCACATGAAACAACGGATCAAACAACCAGTGGCTCACCGTATCGGCCCTTCCCTCGGCAATCAGCGTAATCAGAAAAGCCAGATAACCCAGCGCCACAATAAGCGCATAAGCCCGCAGCACGTCATTGCACCACAGGCTGCGCCAGTCGCCCTGCCATGCCCCATAGAGCAATGCAAAATTGACCCCCCCCACAAACATGAATACCGTCAGCACACCCGTCACATAATCCGAATGCCAATATGCTATGCTCGCATTGCGTGTAGAGAATCCTCCCGTAGAGATTGCCGTCATGGCATGGCACACGCTGTCGAACAAACTCATCGGTCCGGCCCAAAGCAGCAGCATCAGCACCAGCGTCAGCACCCCGTAAATCGCCCACAGGCAATTCGCCGTATAGCGGATGCGCGGACGCAACTTATCGTGGGTAATACCGGTCACCTCAGCGTTATAGACCGACAGGCCGCTCCCGTCATTGAGCGAAGGGAGCACCGCCAGCATAAAAAGCAGTATTCCCAACCCTCCTATCCACTGCAACATGGAGCGCCACAACAGCACCCCCTTGCTGAGCACCTCCACATCAGATATAGTAGTGGCCCCGGTAGTGGTAAACCCCGATACCGTCTCAAAAAAGGCATCCGCCACCGACAGAGGATGAGCACAGAAGATGAACGGCAGCATCCCTATCAGCGAGAATATAATCCATCCGAAACTCACCAGCATAAACCCCTCGCGCCTCTTCAGCCGCAGCGGCGTGTGCCTGAACATGCGCCACATCACCGTTCCCCCGCCGAGCGCGACGACCGCGCCGGCCACAAATCCGCGCCATCCCGGTTCGCGGTCTATTATCTCAAGCGCCAAAGGCACGAGCAGCAGCCCCCCCTCCACAAGAAGGAGTTGCCCCAGCACACGTGCCACCGAGCGGTAACTTATCTCAATCTTCATGACTCTATCAGTGTCTGTTTCTTTTTTATCAAAGTCGACGTGCCCCCGAATGAATCAGCAGGCGGTCCGCACCCCTATGGCCTGGCATCAGTCCTTCCCCTTAAACCAGTAATCCACCTTGTTGAGCGCACCCACGCGGAAGAAGACCAGCACGCGGTCGCCCGGCAGAATCCGTGTCTTACCCTCCACCAGACATCCACGCCCCCCGCGGAGCAGACCGCCCAGCGTAATCTGATGCGGCAGACGGAGATCCATCACCGCTCCACTGGTGATGCGCGACCCTTCGGTCACCGTTATATCCGCCACCTCCGCGTCACCCAGCGCCATCACCGACTCCACGCGGGCACCGAGTCCGAGGATAATGCGCAATATCTTGCCTGAGGTAATCAGCTTCTTATTGACAGTCTTGTCGACGCCGAGCCTGTCGGCCTCTGATATATACTGGATGGCCTCAATCTGCGCCACAGTCTTCTTCACCCCCGCATCCTTGGCCATCATACAGGCCACGATATTCGACGGAGGATCATTGGAGAGTGCCACGAAAAGATCGGTATCAGCCAGACCCTCGTCGCGCTGCGTAGTGATGTCATGCACCGGAGCGCACACCACAGTAGCCTTCGGGAAATCCTCGGCCAGACGTCGGCACGCCTCCTTGTCGGAGTCGATGATGGTAAGAGAGCAGCGCCCGGCCAGACGCGCGGCGAGTTCACGGGTTATTGCCCCGGTCCCGGTCACCATCACACTCTTCACATGATGCGTCGAGCGGCCGCAGAGGCGCGCCACATCATCGGCATGTTCCGGCCGCATCACAAAATAGACCGTATCGCCACCCTGCAGACAATCATCGCCGCGCGGTATCAGCAGTTCGCCCCCACGCCTGATGGCTGCCACATGGAATGTGCGGCCGCCGGGATGCAGATCCTTCAGGCACTTCCCCGAGCCCGGCGCTCCAGGCTCAATGCGCACTCCGGCAAGAAGCAGCTCTCCCCCCTGCACCTCATACCACTTCAGCACCCAGTTATTGCGCATGAACTCCACAATCTCATCGGCCACAAGCGTCTCCGGATACACCAGCTGCCCCACCCCGGCACTCTCGAACCCTGCCGCCAGCTCCGGCTGCAGATAGTCGGAGCATCCCACACGTGCGATCGTGCGCCCCGCACCGAGAATAGAAGCCAGCTGACAGGACACCATATTCGTATCGCTCACCGGCGTGACGGCCACAAAAAGGTCGCACTCCGCTATTCCGGCCCTCCGCAGGTCGGCCACACAGGTGGCATCGCCGTAAAGGGTCATCAGATTGAACGAAGAGTCAATATTCTCAAGATACTCGCTGTCGGTGCTCATCAGCACCACATCGCAATGCTCCTCCGAGAGCATCTTGGCCAGATGCGTGCCGGTGTCGCCGCTTCCTGCTATTATGATATTCATTTCTTTAGTAAGTGTTCTAATTTAATTTATGCAATCCGCGGCAAAAAGACGCCGCGGATTGTAGAAAATTAATCCAATAGAGATCTTTCCGGATAATTCCTCCCGATATCGATGAAAATCACTAAATTTGCATTCCGACGTCCGGGCATCCGGTGTCCGCAGGAACCCCGGACGTCACAGAATTCACCAACACATATATTGCCATGATAATCGAAGAGTCATTCATCAGATTCCGCAGTCTCATCCGCGACAACCGCAGCATACGCCGCTTCGACCCTACGGTCAGAGTGACCCCTGAAATGCTGCGCGCCCTCATCGAACTCACCCGCTACTGCGCCTCGGGGCGCAACCTGCAGCCGTTGCGCTACCGCATGGTCTGCACTCCGGAGGAATGTGCCGCACTGTTTCCCCATCTCTTATGGGCCGGCTACTACAAGGACTGGGGCGGGCCATCCGAAGAGGAGCGGCCCACGGCCTACCTCGTGCAATGTCTCGATACCCGCCTTGCCTCCGACTGCCTCTGCGACGACGGCCTGCATCTTGAGGCCATCACACTCGGAGCGCGCACCCTCGGGCTGGGCAGTTGCATCATCAAGGCCTTCAACGTCGCTGAAGCGGCCAAAGCGCTCCATCTTCCCGAACACATGAAACCTCGCTACGTGCTTGCCCTCGGCGCAGCCGCCGAACAAGTGAATCTTACTGCCACCGACGGCACCCCTGACACCGACATACGCTACTACCGCACGCCGGACGGGATACACAACGTCCCGAAACGTCCTCTTGAGGAACTCATAATCGACTGACTTCCACACAAAACTGCCGCATCCGTTCTGTCATAGGATGCGGCAGTATTTTATATCTATCGTCATTGCCCCGATTGCCGGGTGCCCTCTTATTTGATGGGCTTGAAATAATCACGCTTCAGCTTGCTGAGATACTCCGGAGTCACGCCGAGATATGAGGCCACCATCTTCTGAGGCACACGATCGGTGATTTCCGGACGGTCGGCCAGCATACGGCGATAGCGGTCGGCCGCAGTGCCATTATGCACCGAAGCATTCTTATATTCCTGATAAAAGCATTCGCCATACGCATACTTCAGCATCCAGAGCGCCATTTCGTGGTCGCGCTCCATGAGTGCCCAGAACTCATCACGGTCTATCACGAGCACGTCAGTGTCGCAGCATGCCTCAAGACGATAATAGCTCGGGAGGTCCATCACGAAAGAATGCTTCGACATCACAATCGATCCGGGCAGAGCGAATGCAAACGTTCGCTCCCGCTCGCCGTCCATATCAGCGAAACGCACAATGCCGCGAGTCACAATATATATGTCAGGACACTTGCGTCCCTCCTGGATGATGGCCTGCCCGCGTGTATAGGATTCTTCACGCGCCAGTTCCAGCATGTCCTCGATACCGCGTCCTTTAGGAAGGTATCCAAGCTCATTCTTGATAAGTAGTTTAATATCTTCAATCTCCATAATACTATCCAGTTTTATGTCTGGTATATCTATTGATTTTATCTGAAATATATGCGATTCAGAATTTGTAAATTCTTTGCAACCGCAAATATAACATATTTTTCAATAAGTTGCATCTAATTCACGCGATTAATTTCAGCTTTTAGTTTAATTTTTAAGCAGCTGCCAAAAGCAAATTATTATATGTGGCCGTAATTTCACATTTGCGGGGAAAAAATCGGCCGGCGGCCGCAATGGCACGACAAGACCCCGTGCCATCGGGACCACCGATGCTCTCACTGCCCTCGGTAGTCCCCCCGGTCACGGGGTCTGCATATTATCTGCCTCGATCAGTCAGATGCCGACCTCAGCGGTTGAATTCGAGCAAATGCTCACTTCACCATCACCTTCTTGCCATCGATGATATATAGACCGGCAGGAAGTGCGCGCAGGTCGGCCGATACGGGCTGTCCCTGCAGGTTATATACTTTCACTGCGCCATCCCGCCCGATTGCAGCTACGCCGCTGTCGAACGATACGGTATATGTCTCATCAATCGGCGCGTTGAAGGAGGTGCCGTCGGTGAAGGCACCTGCGCTTACGCTGAGCATGTATACACCATCTTCTGTCGGTGCGGGACTGAACACAGCCGTGTAGGCGTCGCCGTCAGCCTCAAAGGCCGCATCCTTCTGATAGCTCACTGTGCCTGTGCCCACGAGTGTGGCGATTGCGCCGGCCACGGGAGTCACACCCTCGCCGAATTTCACAGTCACCTTGGCAATCTCGCCGGGTGTGGTGAATGTGCCGGTTGCCGGAGTCACCTCTACGGGCTTGATTGTATATATATCGCGCTCAGCGCCATCGACGAGAGTGAATCTGATTGTCAGTTCGGGATTGCTGACTCCGGTCTCCGGGTTCTTGCTCCATGCCTCATCGCCGAATGCACCCTGCTCCACTACGATTTCATACACGCCGTTGTAGACGGGCTCCTTGCCAAAGGATACCAGGAAATAGCTGTAGGCTGAATTCAGGCCGAATCCCTCACTGAGATGCCCCGAAGCCTGGAATTCGCCGTTTACTTCACGCAAGGTGACATTGGCGTTCTGGCCTGCTGCCGGCACCATGCCTGCCTCATCGCAATAGAAGAAGATTGACTCGAGCGATTTCTCGGCCGATATCTCACCGTCGGCATTGGGCTTGGGATTATTGATGCCAAGCGAGAGAGTATACTCTACCGGAGCCTGTTTCCCCTCGATTGTCCAGCTAATCACAATTTCGGGATTGTGGCAGTCAGCGCCATCTACCGTAGTCAGCAACGAGCCTTCAGAGAATGTGAGGATATAGTTGCCGGGGGCGTCAAGCATATCTTGCAAATCTATGCCAAGCAGACCGGTATCCACTGAATTCACCTCTATCCCATTTATTGTCTCACCGTCGTGGGTCATTACGATTCCCGACTTGTCGCTGACAGTAATTTCACCTACCTCAGGGAAGTATATCTGGATGTCGCGGATTTCATCCACCACACCCTCGCCGGGATTCACCATATAGTCCCAGTTGGCACCCTCCGATGCTCCGGCTATCTGCCACGACAGCACGATATCCTGCGGATTGCCTTCGTAGTCCTCATAGCCGTCGCCGTTATCGTTGCCATAGCCGCCCAGCACGTCTGCAGGGAAGGTGAGCGTGTAGGTACCGGGTTCCTTGAGCACATCGGCCGGCTCTATGACGATGATATTGCCATCGACCCCCTTGAGGCTCACAGCCACAGGCTCCCCATTGTGGGTCAGCACGATATCATTCCTGGAGTTGATTTCGAGTTCCTCAATGTTCTCAAACATGATGTTGATGTCGCGGAGTTCATCCACCACACCCTCCTCGGGGAGCACCAAATAGCTCCAGTCAAACACGCCTGAAGACATCGACGACTTGATTTCGTAGGTGATTTCTATATCACTCTCTACGACCCCCATATAGCCATACTCACTATTAGCGGCATCAAAGGCGGCATACCCCTCCACCGACCATTCGGGGATATTTACTTTATAGATTGCAGGTTCTGTCTGCTCTGCACCGAGCATGAACTGCAGCCGGTTGCCGTCGACCACCGACACATCCACACCGGGCACCTTCTGTCCGTCGCGTGTGATAGTCAGAGAGCTTTTTGAAGCTATATCGATTTCATCCACATTTGGGAATGTGACTGTGACGAGCTGGAGCATTGATACCTCGCCCTCTTCAGGGTCGACGGTATAGCTCATGTCGTATGCCTGCGCAGCGGTCACTGTAAGTGCGGCTGCCGCGATTGCTGTAAAGAATTGTTTCATATAAAATGTGTTAGTTTTAGAGAGTGGTTTAATTTTTTTCATTTATCCGGACAATGATGTCTGAGGGGTGGGTCATAAGCTGGAGCAGGGAGATAAGCAAAAGGCTGGAGCATGGCAATATTCGTCAGTTGCGGCAGGCGGAATTGATGCGACATCTCCCGGCAATACTGTCATTTCACGATCATGCGCACGGATTCCGCGCCATGGCGCGTGCCGACCCTTACTATATATAGTCCGCTTTCGAGCGGAGCCGACAGAGTCTCTGCCTCGGCCTCTGTCATACGGTCCAGACTCCATACACGTGCACCCCCAGTCGAGAACACCTCTGCCGTATACCGTTCGCCTGGCAGCAGCCCGGCCAGAAGAATGTCGCCGTTGCGGCCGCAGGCAATCCGCAGATTGCCCGACTCCACACCCGGCACTCCCGCCGGAGGCAGAATCTCACCCTTCAGCAATTCATCGGCATTCAGCACTTCGCCAGTCTGCGTATCAAGCACAAAGGCCACCATCCGCAGATTGGAAGCGCCGGAAACCACATCCGGCAAGATTTCATCAAATTCCACCTCATACTCTTCTCCGGGCATCATCATGGCAGGCAGCGAACCTTCTATCCCTCCGAAAGCATTTCCCGAGGTCAGGCTCACATTCTCATAATACATCAGTGCCGGTATGATTTTTGATGGCAGATAGTAATACGCTCCGTAGGTCGGGAAATTACACGTGTTCTGCTGCACATACTCAGGATTCGAAGGGTCATGGAAGTCGCCGGTCACCACACATCCCAGCCGATAGCGTCCATCTGAATTCTCTGTTTCAGCAGCCACTCTTACGCGCGCCACACCATGCATAATGCCCGGCTGCAGCTCATCGGCCGACACGACACTCACCCCGAACTCTGCGGGGAGATTGTAGCGGCCGGCAAAAGCCGAGGCATCAGAACCTGCGGTAGCCCCCACACGATCAAGCATCATCCACGGCACCGCATACCACTTCAGTTCGCTCCAATACGCTCCATTGGCCAGAGCGTCGTTGACGTGAGTATTTACCATAATAAGCGCATCGCCGAGTTCATCACGCAATCCGTCGATTGCCACCTCTGCCTGCGGACAGTTGACACACCACATTCCGGTGCCCTTGTCAACCATCACACGGCGTGCGAAAGCACTTATATACGTCTGTCCGACAATCGATCCTCCTATTGCGCGGAGGGCCGTCGGCTCATCGGGGGACACCGTATAATTCACTGCGGGCCACACCTCTTCCGGCACATCGATTTCAAGACTGCGGCGCTCGCCGTCGCTCCACACCCCTTCGGCCATCGCTTCAGCCCGGGCAGCGGAGCCGTCTGCCCCTGTAAAGCCGCATAAGAACGTGGCATCTTCGGCCGCAGCGCCATGCAGGGTCACATCAAGGGTCAGACATGGGGTATTCCCCACACTCCCCTGCCAACGCGGTGTGCCGTCGGCCACTTCAAGCCATCGGTCGAATCCTGTCAGCACACGCACATCCGAAAGAGCCAGCACATACCCACTCGTGGATGTGGCCGTGAATCTTATCGACACCTCGCGCCCTGCCACGGCGTCAAGGCTCACCATACGCAGACGCCAGGTGAAATCCTCCTGATCCACTTCGGCCAGAAGCACAGGGGCGCCACCGTCGGCAGGCACAGCCTCTACCCTGTAGCTTTCCGGGAATCCGCGATATGTGGAGAGCGCCTCCCAGCTGAGCCATTCCCCCGAGCCGGCCGTGCGGGCCGGCAGGGTGAGCGCAGCGGCGCAGGCCACATCCCTCTGTCCGACATATGTCGGACTCAGAGCCACATACCCCCTGTCGCCATAACGGTCGATACACCATCCGTCGGCCGTATATACACGCTTATATACATTAGTCTCCGGAAGCTCGCCGTTAAGATTCGCCACCTCCACATCAGCCGGCCATTTGCCGCGCGAGAGGTCCAGGCGGTAGAGTGTCTCCACATCAGCTGCCGCCGCCGGAATTCCGGCGGCGATAGCCAATGCTGTCGATATGATATATTTAAAAGTCAGTGAGTTCATTTCACGATCACCTTATAGGAGCGGCCGTCAGCCACCACCACATAGATGCCGGGATTCACATCAGTCACGGCAGAAGAGCCTACCATATGGCCTTCGAGGTCATATACGCTCACCTCTGATGCATTCACCACTTCAATGCGCCCGTCGCTGACGAGCACCAGAGCACCCTTCGGGTTGCCTGCCACCGACTGGATTGCAGCCTGAGTGCCGCCGTCGACCTTCACAAGGAAAGGATAGTACAATTTTTCGCCAGTACCCGGATGCACCTCCGAAGCCACACCGCCGATAGTCTTGCCGTCGTAGGATGTGCGCGAGATACCCTCGACAGTGTATTCGCTCACGATCTCGTAGGCATCAGCGACATGCTGCACGTCGTCTTTTTCCATCACTTCGCCCGCACCGGTGAAAAGCAGGTCTGTGCCCACACCTGTGGAGAAGTATGACACTCCGGGTTCCATAATCCAGGTATCGGTAAGATAGTTATAGATACATCCCTCGGTGTAGACAGTGCCATGACCGTCTTCAGTCACATTCTCCACATAGCTGCGCGAACCGTAGAGGTTGCCGTTGATGTCGCAATCGTGGAACCAGCCGTCGAGGCCTACTTCCGAATCCTTATAACCGTTGATGTATACTTCCTCAAAATACACCACTCTGGGATCGTTGGCGTCCTCGACCCATACCTGATACGTTGTGCCGTCTTCGCGCACACCAGTGCCGGCATAGTATTTCCCTTTGTAAATCCATGGTTCTGACTCGGTGACGATTTCATCAAACATCACAAACTTTCCGTCCTTGATCATGGCGTTGGTGTTGCTCTGCATTCCGCAGCATACCGAGCCGAGCACCACGCGACCGTCGGGAGTCTGCTGGCGGGCGAAGAAGCCCTGATGGTTGGGCAGTGCGATGTCGGAGTAGCTTTTCAGCTCATAGGTGCCGTCATCCTGCAGAAACCACTGGCAGGGATAATAGCGGCCGCCGATTTCAGAAGAGGGATCATTGATGAAATGAGACCCGGCGATTACCTTCCCGTCGGGCGTAATTGCGATGGCCTCGTTGGTATTCATGGCGTAGGGATCCATCGGAAGGAGATTCCACTCCCCGTCGGCATAATATGCGGGGTGTGTCACGCCGTCGGCGAAGAGGATGGCGCCGACAACGATACCGTTGTCCGACACGTCGCGGGCGATAGTCCCTTTTGCCCGCAGATAAGAGGGGAGCGTGGGGTCGTCGGTCTCTTCAGTGATGTCTATCAGGTCGTCGGGGCTTTCGGCTCTCCAGAGATAGGCCAGGCCGTTGTCGGGATCACTGATAGCGGCATACTGGCCGTTGTCGGCCAGACCATCCACCTCTCCGAGGTAGTCGAATACAAACACCTCGCTCTTCGCCATTGCTGCGGTCATCGAGCCTGCGGCCATAAGAGCCACAATAAGTAAAGATTTTTTCATTTGATATAGGTTAATATTAT
>DKWX01000050.1:91063-114691 GCA_002491945.1 Porphyromonadaceae bacterium UBA7141 | reverse complement strand
CGACCACTCCGGCATCTTTCCTTGTGGTTTTCGATAGCGAGTACAAAGTTAATGCTTTTTTCCGGATTCTCCAAAGTTTTTTAAATCTTTTTTCATTTCCACCACCTAAATTATTTGCCGAAAACATTCCGGCAGGTTGAAAGATTCCAACAGGATAACCCAACTGATCTGAGTCGGCAATTTGACCGCTTCCATCTTTTTGAGTATTATAATTTGTGAGGTTAAGGGATTTTCGCTATTTTTGTACTGATTTGTCGCCATGCCCATCTTTGGGTCGAGAGCCCCGTCTGACACCTGTAATCTTTTTCTTGCGGCGGACGGTGTGTATGCATCCTCTCCGGTCCGATCCATAACGCCTCGGCCGACTATCAATATAACCTAAATTATCCAGTTATCTGAATGAAGGGAATCGTACTTGCCGGAGGCTCCGGCACACGCCTCTACCCTATCACGAAAGGCGTATCGAAGCAAATGCTTCCAATCTACGACAAACCGATGATTTATTACCCGATTTCCACTCTAATGTCGGCCGGAATCCGGGAAATACTCATCATCTCCACGCCCCACGACCTTCCGGGATTCCAGCGGCTGCTTGGCGATGGCTCCGACTATGGTGTGCGCTTTGAATATGCCGAACAGCCATCTCCCGACGGACTCGCACAGGCTTTCATTATCGGGCGCGATTTCATCGGTGATGATGCCGCCTGCCTCGTACTGGGCGACAACATCTTCCATGGTGCAGGATTCAACCCGATGCTCGAACAGGCCGTCATTGACGCCGAACGAAATGACCGCGCCACTGTGTTCGGCTACTGGGTCGATGACCCTGAACGCTATGGCGTAGCCGAATTCGACCCCGACGGACGTTGCCTCTCAATTGAGGAAAAACCCGCCTGCCCGAAGTCTAACTATGCAGTCGTAGGTCTATACTTCTACCCCAACAGTGTGGTCGATGTTGCAGCCGGCATCAAGCCTTCGGCACGTGGAGAACTTGAAATCACCACCGTCAACCAGGCCTATCTCGACAAAGGGCAACTCAAAGTCAGCGTCCTGCCACGTGGCTTCGCCTGGCTCGACACCGGCACTCACGACAGTCTGGCAGAGGCCTCTATCTATGTTGAAGTGCTTGAGAAACGCCAGGGCCTCAAAATAGCATGTCTCGAAGGGATTGCATTCCGTAAAGGATGGATCTCACGCGAGCGGATAGTGGAGATAGCAAGGCCGATGCTCAAAAACCAGTATGGCCGCTACCTGATGAAAGTTGTCGACGAGCTTGACCGCACGCACCTCAGCAACCTCTGATCCACACTCTCGCGACAGAGCTTCAGCAAAGGACTCCCCTCTCAACCTCACCCCAAAAAAATAACAAATCAAAGGCCGAGTGATTGACGGCCTTAAAAAAATCAGATGGAAGTTATAAAGACAGATATTGACGGTGTGCTGATACTCCGACCCAGAGTATTCTCCGACGCACGCGGCTATTTCTTTGAAAGCTACAACCGTAAGGCCTTTGACGAGGCCATCGGTCATCACGTGGATTTCGTGCAGGACAACCAGAGCGCCTCCACCCGGGGCGTGATGCGCGGACTTCACTTCCAACGCCCGCCATTCACGCAAGCCAAGCTCGTGAGATGTATGCGTGGGCGCGTACTGGATGTCGCAGTCGACATCCGCAAAGGGTCACCCTCATACGGACGCCATATAGCCGTTGAACTCTCAGATGAGAACCAGCTGCAATTCTTCATTCCACGAGGATTCGCGCACGGATTTGCAGTGCTCAGCGACGAGGCCGTATTCCAGTATAAATGCGACAATTACTATGCGCCCGAAGCTGATGGCGGCATCTCTATTGTCGATCCCTCGCTTGGCATCGACTGGCATATCGATACTGCCGAAGCCATCCTTTCCGAAAAGGATACCCGCCATCCGATGCTGCGCGACTTCGACTCCCCTTTTGAATTCTAAGCCCACAGAGTCACGAATCATCCTCCACACATCGGCCATACCCGACCGACAAGACGGAGAATCCGATCCGGCTCCATACAATAATATATCAATTCACCATATGAATATTCTCGTCACCGGGGCCAACGGCCAGCTCGGCACTTCAATCCGCAAGGCATCACGTGATCCCCGCAACAATTATATCTTCACCGATGTGGCCGAACTCGACATCACCGATGCCCGGGCCGTCAGAGAGGCCGTGGATTTTTACGACATCGACCTTATAATCAACTGCGCCGCATATACCAATGTCGACAAAGCCGAGGACGATGCCGACTTCGCCCGTGTGCTCAACGCCGACGCACCCCGCAATCTGGCCGAGGCACTCGCACCGCGCGGCGGAATGCTGATACACATTTCCACTGACTACGTATTCGGAGGCAACTCCGGCAACACTCCGCGTGCCGAAGATGAACCCGCCAACCCCACCGGAGTATACGGCAGCACCAAACTACTGGGAGAGCAGTATATCGCCTGGTCAGGAGTAAAAGCCATCATAATACGCACCGCTTGGCTCTACAGCGAATATGGCAACAATTTCCTCAAGACTATGCTCCGGCTGACAGCCGAACGACCGGAACTTAACGTAGTGTTCGATCAGGCAGGCACACCCACTTACGCCGGCGATCTGGCCGAAGCCATCGTCAGAATCATCGACTCCGGCATGACCGATGGCTACGAGGGGATATACCATTACTCCGACGAGGGGGTCTGCTCATGGTATGACTTCACCCGCCACATCGCCGAATATGCCGGACAAGCCGGATGCGACATACGCCCATGCCACTCCGACGAGTTCCCCTCTAAAGTGGTGCGACCAAGCTATTCTGTGCTCGACAAGACAAAATTCAAACGCACATTCGCCTCCACAATCCCTTACTGGACCGACTCGCTTCGCAAGTGTATTGACAATCTCGCACGATAGCGATGCGTCATGGGGCGTATGCCCGCCGCGATGCGCCACACGCCGGATGTTGCTGCGCCAGTGCCTTGGCAACAGTGGTCACATAGCAATCCTCTCCCTCCACAATCAATCCCGATACCAGATCTCAGACAATAACATGAATAATTACAAGCGAAACATCCTCATCACCGGCGGTGCCGGGTTCATCGGCAGCCATGTGGTGCGCCTGTTTGTCAGAAAATATCCTGAATATCACATAATCAACCTCGACAAACTCACTTATGCCGGAAATCTGGCCAATCTGAGCGACATCGAACAGGCTCCCAACTATAGCTTCGTCAAGGCCGACATCGCCGACCTTGACGATATGCGCCACATAATCCGCGACAACAACATCGACGGAATAATTCATCTGGCTGCCGAAAGCCACGTCGACCGTTCCATACGCGACCCGTTCACATTCGCCCGCACCAACGTAATGGGCACACTCGCCCTTCTGCAGGCTGCCCGTGAATATTGGGAGTCACTCCCCGAAAAATTTGAAGGGAAACTCTTCTACCATATATCCACCGATGAAGTATACGGAGCCCTCGAACTCACAGCCCCGCAAGGCATCGAATCCCCATTCTCCACAAAGGCCAGTTCGGAGCATCACCACGCCTACGGCGAGGAATTCTTCGTTGAATCCACCCCCTATAATCCCCACTCTCCATACTCGGCATCCAAAGCCTCGAGCGACCACTTCGTGCGCGCCTACCACGACACCTACGGTATGCCGACTCTGGTGACCAACTGCTCCAACAACTACGGCCCATACCAGTTCCCCGAAAAGCTCATCCCTCTGTTCATCAACAACATCCGCCACCGCAAACCTCTGCCCGTATACGGCAAGGGTGAGAACGTGCGCGACTGGCTCTTTGTCGAAGACCATGCCCGCGCCATCGACCTCATATTCCACAAAGGAAAGGTGGCCGACACTTACAACATCGGCGGATTCAACGAGTGGAAGAATATCGATATCATAAAGGTATTGATCCGCACAGTCGACCGCCTGCTCGGCAATCCGGAAGGCTACAGCGACTCACTGATCACCTACGTCACCGACCGCGCAGGTCATGACCTGCGATATGCCATCGACAGCCGCAAACTTCAAAAGGAACTCGGATGGGAACCATCCCTGCAATTCGAAGAGGGAATCGAGAGGACTGTAAAATGGTATCTCGACAATCAGCCCTGGGTAGACCGCATCACTTCCGGCGACTACCAGAAATACTACGAAGAAATGTATGCCAACCGCTGATCCGGCCGGCAATGATACCTGCGTGAAGCGGCGGCACTCGTTCCCGTCAGAGCGATACCGGTGCCGCCGCCTCACACATCTCTCCAAGCCGGAGTCACCATCGTTCAGCAGCCGTCACATTGCCCTTTATTAAGCAAACGTTCAAAATTTTAATACCACCTTTACCATGGACAATACCAGAATCATCCCTCCCTCCGAACTTATCATCAATGCCGACGGCAGCGCATTCCATATCCACCTGCGCCCCGACCAACTGCGCGACAACATCATTCTTGTTGGCGACCCC
Organism: Porphyromonadaceae bacterium UBA7141; assembly: GCA_002491945.1. GTDB lineage: Bacteria > Bacteroidota > Bacteroidia > Bacteroidales > Muribaculaceae > Lepagella. Next base: position 110,197 of record DKWX01000050.1, on the reverse strand, counting down.
GGACGCGTCGACATGGTGGCTTCATATTTCGACACAATCGATTACGACGTCTCCTCCCGCGAATTCCATGCCATCGCCGGCTCCTATAAGGGCAAACCAATAATGTGCATATCTCACGGCATCGGCCCCGACAACATAGAAATTGTAGTAACCGAACTCGATGCCCTGGCCAACGTCGATTTCCAGACCCGCACGGTCCGCACCACTCACCGTACCCTCAACATGGTGCGCATCGGGACCAGCGGTTCTCTTCAGGACGACATCCACATCGGCGACTTCGTAATGGCAGCCAAAGGCACCGGATTCGACGGCATACTTAATTTCTACGCCGACCGCGACAAAGTGTGCGACCTGGAGTTTGAGCACCAGTTTACCGCCCACACCGGATGGCTACGGACATGGGCCGCGCCCTACACTGTCGATGCAGATCCCGTACTCCTCAGCCGCATCGGCCGCGACGACATGATTCACGGCTTCACCATTGCCGCCGTCGGATTCTATGCCCCGCAGGGACGCATGGTGCGTCTGCCTCTCGCAGATCCCGACCTCAATGAGAAAATCGAATCATTCCGCTATCAGGGACGCCCAGTCACCAACTTCGAGATGGAATCGGCATGTCTGCAAGGGCTTGCCCGCCTCCTCGGCCATCGCGCCATGACCGTATGCTGTATCATCGCAGAACGAAGACTCACAAAAGCCGACACCGACTATAAGCCTGCTGTGCGTCGACTCATCGAGACAGTACTCGACCGTTTCTGACCATCTCCCTCAGCCTACGTACTCTTCTCTACGGCGACACGTCAGTCTGCACGCCTGCAAATGCAGTGCGGGATTACGCACGTGCTCCGTCGTAGTGTAACGCTGATGCTTCCGATAAACAAGCATTCTCATATCATCACTTGATTAGCAAAGGATCTCCAACAATCATCCACCTGAATGAATACAGAATCCTCATCTCTGACAATCTATAAAGTGGCCCTCTCATTCCTGAAGGGGGTCACTCTAAATACACTGCATGCCCTGACCGACTCCGGAATTTCGCTTGACGAACTATTCAGTCTATCCGAAAACAGCCTCGCATCCAGCCTCGGGCAACCGTTGCCACACCAGCTCGATGCCCACCGGCGAGCCGAAGCTCTTGCAGCCGCCGAAAAGGAACTCCGCTTTATCGAACGACATCAAATACGAGTGATGTATGCCGATGACCCCGACTATCCGATGCGTCTGTCGCAAATCGCATATCCACCACCGGTAATATATCAGCTTGGCGACACCAATCTCAATACGCCTCACCCCGTCAGCATCGTAGGAACCCGTAAAATAACTCCCTACGGAGCCGAGGCCACACGTCGCCTCACATCCGAACTGGCCGCATACTTCCCCGACCTATGCGTCATCAGCGGACTCGCATATGGCGTAGATGCCGTGGCTCACTCTTCAGCAATCGAGTCAAAAGTCAATACAATAGCTGTCGTGGCACACGGACTCGACACCCTATATCCGGCACAGCACCGCGACCTTGCACGACGCATCATCGCCTCCGGAGGATCTATAATATCCCAATATCCTTCAGGAGTACAACCTTTCCGGGCCAACTTTCTCGAACGCAACAGAATCGTGGCCGGACTTGCCGATGCCACAATCATAATTGAAAGCGAAATCAAAGGGGGTGCGATGTCAACCGCACGACACGCCTTTGAGGCCGACCGCGAAGTCCTGGCTCTACCCGGACGCGCTACCGACCCTATATCGGCCGGATGCAACCACCTTATCCGCACTCAAAGGGCATCTCTCATCTCATCCGCAGCCGACCTTATCGAACTCACCGGATGGCAACCTCTCGGCCTAAGCATCGGCACCTCCCAACGCTCGCTATTCCCCGAACTCGATGGCGAGGCGAACGTCATCTACGAATATCTCCGCCAGCAACCCTCACCCAGGCTCCCAGATGAAATCCACCACCACACCGGCATCCCTGTCTCGCGCATCATTGCCCTCTTATCCGATCTCGAATTCGATGGAGTACTCCTGCGCCACCCCGGCAACCGTTATGCCGCCATACTCACCTGACACTTTATTATACCATCCCACTCACATCTCCAACTGCCGTTGAGGCTCCACGTTGAGACAATGTTCCAAATAATTCCGCAGGTCATCAAAGGTAGCGCGCAAAAAGCTCAGCCACCTCATCTCCACGCGTCAGCTTACCGTCGCGAAGCATTACACACGTCACACACGCACGTGTCACCAGCGTATCATCTGTCTTCAATATATCCTGATGAAAAATAAACCGAGGCCCCTTACGCTCAAGCCATAAAGCACTCACAAATGTATCCCCGCTCCGAAGAGATTCGATATACTCCACCTCGACCTTGCGCACCACAGCCATAATTCCTCTGGCCTGAAGATCCATAAACGACACCCCCGACTGCGCACAGAACTTATGTCTCGTATGCTCCATATAATGCAGATAATTCGCATTATTCACTATTGCTTCCGTATCCAACTCATAATCCCGTACCTCCATCGCTATCTTATAGCAATATTCCTTACTCTTCATATCATCAAATTACTTAATTCATGACTCGGCCCCGCAGAGCCGCAACAAAACCGGCCATTCCGTCAACCGACACAAAAGCCGATGACGGAATCACCACCAATGCCCGGCCATATCCCCATACTGCCACTGAATCCAGCCCCGACCTGATTCCGTTCAGTCGTCCGTACCGAATCATCATCTCCATCATACGCACACTCGGCCCATCATCCCCACTTCTCCCATTATTCTCTACCATTTCTCCATCAATCACCCTATCGACGGTCCGCTTCTCATTCCACTTCTCATCCCATTTATCATTCCATTTATCCCCGCGTATGTCAGCATCCACATTACCGCCAGCCTCTTTATCCTTCATCTCAGGCACATACACTCTGACCAAGACTCCTTCCTCGGTCAACGCAAGCGTATGAGGCAACACATTATACGCACACTCGCCATCCAGTGCATAATTAACATACAGCAACGCCATCGCCATAGGCGTCAATATACATACCATCATCAGCGAAACCACAACCCAGCGCCAGTCAGACAGACACACAGCCAGGCACGCCGGTACGGCCGCAGCAACAGCCATACACCACGTCAATACCCGCCCATGCAGTATGTACAACCACCCGAGAAGCGTCCGACGAGACACCGCGAACCGCTCCGTCTCCACCGCAGACTCCTGAAGATTATCCTTAACCGCCATCTCCGTCAGAAATGAATTTCTCCGGCATCACGACGTGCCGAAATCACACGATAAATCTCACGATTGCGTGGCACAAGCACCTGAAGATACCCCGTACCTGCAGCATTACGCAACTTCTCAAGATCAATATACTTCGTATTTCCCCCGCGACGCGCCGGGAACACCTCTCCGCGGCGTCGCTTCACCTCGTTGCACATCGGCGATGTGCCCTCCGGCCCAGTTCCCCGCAGATCATCACGAACCCCCCGGACATCACACCACACCGGCACAATCTCCGCACACGGCGGATATCCGAGGCCTGTCCACATCACATATTCCCCCACTACATCCTCACGTCTCAATGCCGACACATCCTCCACCGGACGCATCCCCTCGATCACAATCGTAGCCGTCGACTTATAGCGCGGTATAAAATCCTCATCCACAGCCCAGCGCTCCGCGCCCTGCAAAGCATCCTCATGGCGCACGTCATGATAAAAACTCCTCGACACATCCTCCGTAAGATACTCTGCCGATATCTTCCCCCCGCCACGCAGCACCGGACATATCAAATACTCCGCATTTGCCTCACGCACATATCCATACCCCTCTCCCTCGCGACCCGAATGACTGTAATTAGTGCGTATCAGCACCCCGCCGTCGGCATCCGCAAGATCATACTTCACAAAAGAATCATTATTCGTCTCAAAATACGCACCGTGCCCCGCGGCATCTATCACCCCGAAATTAGCCTCCACGCCCATCGGACGCGGCAGTGAATCAAGCAGACGCTCAAAATCATCCACACTGCGGCACGTGCGCAAAGCAATCGTCATCACATACCCCTCCCGGTCCATCTGACGCTCCGGCACATTATCTGCCTTGATATTATAAGACGCTGTGTTCATCACCGCAAATCCAACCTCATTCATTCCCATCCACGCCTCGCTCAGACTGCGGTCCGACGCATTGAAAAGCGCCACATAAGAGTACCCTCCGTCCGCTCCGGCCGACACATACTCCACCTTATTATCCACTGTCGACGTATCTCGATGCTTCCACAGTAACGGACGCCCAGAGGCCGAGGCATCAGCCGACACAATCGCGCTCGTGCAACCCAATGCATCAGCAGTCAAAAGCCATGATACAATCACGCATCCCGCCAACACAATCCGGCGCAATCCGCGCCTCTCGAAAATATCATACATAAACAATGCCATCTCTACATCAGAAAATAAAACAAACACCCCTGCTCCTACGTTACCCGACAGTGGGGACGACTTCAAAGCCATCACTGCAGAACGAGAATATCCTCTCCGCCAGTAATGACTTACCCCCATAGTTCCCCTGTCGCGAAGCCCGGACTCTATGCACTAAGTTCAAGCCCTGCCCCCGGCGACCATTCGATTGCCGACAGGCTGAGGCCCGGGACTATGAACCCGATCCGGATTCCGGACTTCAGCAGAGAAAATACCCTCCCAATCAGCGACTGCAAAATTAATCACAAAACCCTAATAATCCAAATCCTACAAAAAATGACACTACCCAAAGACCCCGCGATGCTATACAGCATCATCAACATGAAACTCCGTGACCAATACCCCGACCTCACAACCCTATGCGCAGATCTCGACATCGACCAGACCGCTCTCACCCGCACCCTTGCCGATGCCGGCTTCAACTACGATCCGGCAGCCAACGCCTTCCGCTGACTCACACCCCGTCATTCCCCGCTCCGGCCATCCTCAGCCGATTGATCAGGCATCATGTGACATCTGCCGCGCAAGCCGTATATCATCGTCTTCAACAGAACTCCATCAGCAGGATAACCCCCTACTGTTAAGTAACGTTGAATAAACTTAAACCCGGCTCACCCACCCAACCAACCGCCGGACTGGTGTGTTTCTAAGATACAAAAGCAATAAGGTAGCATCCACCGATTCGTGAGAATGGATGTATGCGAGTAAAGTTTAGTTAGATATAGTTTATAGTGGAATCGAGAGAGAGCGACCGTGTGGCCGCTCTTTCTTTTTAATTTCCAAACATTTACACCTGATTATCAGCCACATCCAAATACCCTCGTCACCCGCGAAAGATATCCTGCACCGTCTGAATCTTCTGTTCGGGGATAATTACTCTTACTCCCGGCGCATAACCGACAATTGCTATATCGTAGAGTTATGTATTCCGTGCAAAGGGTCAAGCAAGTGTCCGGATCAACCGATATGACCCGTCCGGAGACATTTGTCGGACTCGGGCACATCAAGGTGCAACGTATCGAACCGCGACATGGCCGCACGACGTGCCGCATCGGCAATGTCAATATAGGGGCGCATGGCTGTATAGTCGCTGTGGCCGGTCCATTTCATGATTACGTCAGGGGCTATGCCAAGAGCCAATGCCGTGCAGATGAATGTGCGCCTGCCGGCATGACAAGAAAGCAGGGCATGCTTGGGCAGTGTCACCGCCCGGCGCTCCCGCCCGTAATACTGAGTGATTGTGAGTGGCTCATTGATGCCGGCGGCCTCTGCCACTTTCTTTATATAGATATTCAGTTGCGCATTGTCCATATGCGGCAGCACATTCTGTCCGGGCAACGGCATATAGCGCGCCAGCAAGGCACGAGAATGCTCATTTAGCTCAATCCGAAGCTGCACCGATGTCTTGACAGTGGTCAGCTGCAGACAATCAGCCTTGACATCAGTCTTGCGCAGATTCATAATGTCGCTGTAGCGAAGCCCCGTGAAGCAGGCGAAAGCGAATATATCACGTGCCCGCTGCATTGGCGAGCCTTCACGCACATCCACTGAAAGAAATCGCGTCAGCTCCTCACAGGTCAGGAATATCACCGGACGTGTCACCGTCTTAACCATCGGCACCCATTCATCTACCATCTTGCGGTCAATCATACCGCAGTCGGCAAGCCAACGCAGAAAACTCTTCAGCACACTGCAGTTTTTACGTATTACCGGATTAGAATATCCCGCCGCCATATCATCAGGCCGCTGCCTCAGACAATGCGACTGCTGATACTGGCAGAAACTGTGCAACCACTCCTTGTCAATCTGTCCCACCTCCAGATGCGGTGTAAACTGACACACCAGACGCCCGACACGCCGCATACTGCGCAGCGTGTTGGGCGTCCACTGTTTTAATATTGTACGTAAGGCAAGGAAACGGTCATAGCAACTTTCAAACAGAGCGTTTGCGGCTATCGCAGTCTCCGTTTCCTCTTCGCCTCCGTCGGCCAATATACCTGGATATTCCCGGCTAAGGTTCATCTTACGATTTCTTTCGATAACCGCACTTCGGGCATACCCCCTCCTCTGTGAGCAGAATGCCGCATAGCGGACAGCGATCCATTGACTTATCCGAAGGGAATTCGGCCGAAGCCTCGTTATCACCGCTCGTAAAGGTGATTTTGACGATATTGAGCTTATCCTTCAGCAATCCGTAAGTGATTTTTATCATCCCTTCGACCGTCATGGTCTCCTTGGTCACCACCAGGCGACAGTCGGGATAAGCCGTGGCCAATTCAGTCTTAAAGGCCGGACCCTTCATCGTGTTCTGCGGATGTCCGTCCAGTATCCCCTGTTCCTTGTAGACGCCGAGTACGGCAGGGAGCAGCGGGTCGTCTTCACGCAGCACCAGTGCATGGTCGAAATTCTTCAGCACATCCCATGCAATCTTCTTGATTTCGTTGCATGGGAATACCATGTTGACGCCTTGGTTTACCGTATCCTCCACCTCTATGGTCATAGTGCCGGTATGTCCGTGGAGATACTGCGCCTCACCCTTGAATCCGTAGAATCGGTGGGCATACTGGATGTCGAATGTTGTGATGCTTCTCATAGTACGTGATATGATTTATAATAAATTATGCGGTGTGTCCTATATCCCTGGATTACGGTAGTCCCGGAATCACATACACATCTGCCGAAGTCCGGACAGATGCCGACGATGATTCCCGGGAGGAAGAGAAAAAGGGCGACACCCTATTATGCGACATCAGGTCTGTCAATAACTCATGTCACAGTCGTATAACACTTATGGTGAGCAATCGGTTCATATCAGCATATGCAAGGGGCCGGATTTCAACAGCGGCTCTCCACCCGCCGTGCCATTTCCCATCCGACCGACAGAGCCCTTCCTACAGTCACTCAAAGATATGCCATCTCTGCGATTAGCGCACCCCCTTACACAAAGTCATGGGGATGGATATTCCCGGAAGCAAACGAGTATGCGGATAGCCGCCCGACACGCGGACGGCTATATTCCCGAAAGAAGATTTGCAGGACATCAGAGTGAACTATAGGGTATTGAGAAGGTATCGCCCTGTTCTGGATCGCCACTCTCCAATCCTTTGGAGAGCCAGCGCACGCGCCATTCCGAACGACCGTGGTTGAACGTCTCCGGCATCTCGCGGCCATAAGCCTTCTTCTGCAGGTAGTCGTCGCCTATCTTGGAGGCGGCATTGACGGCCTCCTCCACATCACCTTCTTCGAGCGAGGAGAAAAGCTCATTGTCGGTATGTCCCCATACTCCGGCATAATAATCGGCCTGCAGTTCCAGGCGCACACTGATCCGGTTGGCCTCGGCCTCGGGCAGACGGTTCATCTCAGCATGTGCCTTATCAAGCGTGCCGAGCAGATACTGCACATGATGACCTACTTCATGCGCTATTACATACGCATAACAAAAATCGCCCGAGGCTCCGATCTGCTGCTGCATCGTCTTGAAGAAATCAAGGTCGAGATATACGGTCTGGTCGGCCGAACAGTAAAACGGTCCGACCTGGGCCGTGCCCTGACCGCACCCTGTCTGAATCGAGCCGCTGTAGATCACCATCTCCGGAGGTGTATACTCACCCCATCCCTCCTTTTCGAAAATGTGGCTCCATACATCCTCCGTGCCGGCCAGCACCTTCGAACTGAGGTCGTACAACTGTTGCTCCTCCGCATCAGGCACCCTGGCAGCCTGCTGCGTGCCGTCACTGCCGCCGAGCATCTGCATGGCGTTGCCGGCCACTTGCGAAAGGTCGCCTCCGGAGAGCAGTGTCACCACGGCCACAATTATCACACCCACTATTCCGCCCCCCACACCGATGGTCCTGCCGCGTGATGATCGCCGGTCAACGATGTTGCCGCTCGTGCGGCGATTGTCAAGTCTCATATCTTAGTTTTTTTGGGATTATTGTGTCTTACACCATAATAAGCATTATACTTGCACCCCGGAAGTTGCACGACTCCAGAATTATAACTAACTTTGCACCGATAAAGATTACAACCGCGATGACTGACAGATCCCCCTTTCACGGAATAACGCCTGCCATAAGCGACTCCTGGCGGCATCTGCGCCGCTGGGCAGCAGGACTCTCCTTCCGCACAGGATGTATCGTAGCCCTGCTGTGCGCCCTCTTCTACGCCATATCATTCCTGCAGATGCTGCTCCCGATGCCGCTTGCCGTCAAAGGAGCGTTGTGGGTCGTATTTTTCGGTCTGGCCAAATGCGCCCAATACACGGTCCTATTCATTCTCGGCAAGGAGGGATGGCAGCGTCTGCGCTCGCTGATGAGCCGTACAGTAAGACGGGGCCGCCAGCCCGAATGAGTCGGCAGCCCCGTGTGATCAGGGTTTGTTTCTGTAATTCAAACATCTGACATTCCCCGTAAAAGGGATCCACTCTTGTGTCTGATTTATAATCTTTAGGCTTACATGTACCCCTTATGTTTACAGGGTTGCCCACTTACTTAGCGGCCGAATCAGCTTCTGTGGCTGCCGGACGCACAAAGCCATCCTTCTCGCAGCGTTTGGTCATAGCCTTGATGCGTGCCTCTGTCTCGGGATGCGATGAGAACATCTTATCTACATAACCGGGCTTGACTCCGGCATCGCCCTCCATCTTCTGCATCTTCTCAAAGGCCATCACCATACCCCAGGGATTCTTGCCGTTGGCCACCAGAAAATCATATCCACAGTCATCGGCTTCTTTCTCCTGTTTCTGAGAATACTTGGCATTGACCAGAGCCGAGCCGAGGTCGCCGAGCTGCGACTCTGTCAGTGCGGCGGCTACTCCGCCGGTCGAAGCCACTGCATCCTTCAGCGCGCCGGTGAGCAATTCGGTCTTAAAAGCATTCTTGCTATGATGTTTGAGCACGTGGCCGATTTCATGCCCGATGATTCCAAGCAGTTCATCATCGTTCATAATGTCCATCAGCGATGAGAACACGCGCACCGACCCGTCAGGGCAGGCGAAAGCATTGACATCAATCACATCATATACCTTGAAATTCAACGGAATGCCATCGGCATCCTTGATACCCTCCGTGAGCTTGCGCAGACGTATCGTGTACGGATCGTCTTCTCCCGGCACGGGATTGTGAGTGTCCATCCAGTCGACCGACTCCTTCACATAGGCTGCCATCTGGGCATCAGTGAGAGTCATGGCCTGCACGGCCTTTGTAGCACTGTTGACGGCTTTCTTCAGATTAAACTGAGCCGACGCCGTGGCCGGGGCGCCTATCGCCGCCAAAGCCACCATAAGCATTACAGCTTTCTTCATCTTCTCTTTTTGAAAACTTTAATATTATCGATTCCGGCGCCGTGACATGACAATGTAATCCCGACATCGCTCTGCGGCCTACATTGCCATAATCATAATAGGGATCAGCTGTCGGCCCGCCTGAGGATGCCGGCAGGCCATGCCGGAAAATATCAATCAGTACTTTGCTATCGGAGCGACAGGCACCGGACCAAAACGATTGTCGAACGGCTCGCTGTCGGTACATGCCAATACCAGATACCAGATACCGCCCACCAGCGGAATCAGGCTGATGAAAATCCAGCCGCCACCTTTGCCGATATCATGCATGCGGCGCACGCTGATGGCGAGCGATGGCACTAACACTGCCAAAGCATAGACTCCCCACAGGATGTTGCCAAGAGTCTCGCTCCCGACCACAGACCCCACAATCATGCAGGCTACACATACAATACAGTTTAAAAGACACACCCACCAGTACATGGAGCGGCTGGCACGCCCGTTGAAGTTCGCATAGTTCTGAAAGAACAATCTTACGGCATCTCCAAAATTTGTCATAAGCCAATTAGTTTAGTTTATTAGTTTGCGGAGTGAGCCTCACCGGAGCCATATGTAGGAATTATCGGCGGCATGACAGGCATATTTCCGGCATACAACCCGATATTCCGGCATATTTGCCAATGCCGGCCAAGACTCTGCTGCAAAGATAATATAAATAACACTGAGTTGCAAATCCTTTGCACTAACTTTGTCGCATCAACCCCATTTACCCTTAAAAAATAGTATTATGCCAATAAAATACACCCGATTTCATTTGTCATCTGCCGCTATGCGGATGTCGGCGGCCTTTGTCGCATCGGCCGCGCTAATGTTGTGCGCATCGGCCTGCGGTGGCCACAGTCATGATGACGCCTCGGCTTCAGCCATATCTCACGACCCTCACGATGGTCACGACCACGAGGGGCATGACCACTCCGGGGGCAACGATCCGCACGACCATACTGACCCGCACAATCACGCCGACAGCGAGGCCGGCGAGGATTCTCACGCCTCATCAGGCGAAATAATCCTGCCGGAATGCAGCGCAAAGGCCGCCGGAGTCGTGGTGGAACAGGCGGCCACTTCACCTTTCAGCCATATCATACCCACTTCAGGCCGCATTCTTCCGGCTGCCGGAGCTGAGAGTGTGGCGGTGGCCACACAGGCGGGAATCGTGCGTCTTGCCCGCCCGTGGAGCGAAGGGATGCCGGTCGGAGCCGGCACTCCTCTTTTCTCTATCTCCGGAGCGGCACTCCCGGAGGGCGACCGCACATCGCGCGCCCGCATCGAACTGAAGAAGGCAGAAAGCGAATTCGCACGTATCGAGCGGCTCTATGCCGAGCAACTTGCCACCCGGCAGGAATTCGATGAGGCCGAGGCCGCCATGCGCACCGCCAGACTTGCATGCGAGGCCACGTCGAGAGGCACCTCGGTAAGCGCTCCGCGGGCCGGATTCGTACTCTCCTGCCTGGTGAAGGACGGGGATTACGTTGAGGCCGGGACTCCGCTTATGAACATTACCTCCAATCGGCGTCTGCAGCTGCAGGCCGACCTTCCGCGCCGACTCGCAGCTGAAGCATCGGGAATAGTATCTGCGAATTTCCGGCTCGGAGGAGGTGCCGGACACACCTATTCGCTTGCCGAACTCAACGGACGCATCATCTCTCACGGCACGGGGAGTGCATCTCAGTCGCCTTTCATACCGGTGATTTTCGAATTTGACAATGCTCCCGGGATTGTGGCCGGAAGTTTCGCCGAGGTATGGCTCATAGGCGGGACTCAGGAGGGGGTGCTGGCGATTCCGCTGCAGGCACTCTGCGAGGAACAGGGTGTATATACGGTATATGTGCGTCGCGATGCCGAAGGGTATGAGCGCCGTGTCGTGACGCCCGGACGCCGCGACGGACGCCGCGTAGAGATTATCGCCGGACTGAAGCCGGGCGAAGAAGTCGTCACATCCGGTGCCACCCATGTGCGCCTTGCCGCCGCATCCAACGCCATACCCGGCCATACACATGAACACTGACACTCTGGCGGCCTAAGGCGGAAGACTATTATCAATCTCAATGCGCCGGGCCGAAAAAATCTACATCATGAACATACTTGACAGAATAATCCGATTCTCACTCGACTTCCGTCTGCTCATAGCCGGGATGGCCTTGCTTATAGTGGCTGCCGGACTGCTGACCGCCCACCGCACGGAAGTCGATGTATTTCCCGATCTCAACGCCCCCACCGTAGCTGTCATGACCGAGGCCGGCGGAATGGCGGCCCGGGAGGTGGAGCAACTTGTCACCTTCCCCGTAGAAACCGCCCTCAACGGGGCCTCGGGAGTGCGTCGTGTGCGCTCTTCATCCACTGCCGGATTCTCGGTGGTATGGGTGGAATTCGACTGGGATACCGATGTATATCGGGCCAGGCAGATTGTGGCCGAAAAACTGTCGGCCGTGGCAGGAGAATTGCCCGCCGGAGTGAATGCGCCGGTCATGGGTCCGCAATCATCGATATTAGGCGAAGTGCTTATCGTAGGCCTTACCACACTCCCGTCCGACTCGCTTAAGCCGGGCACTCCGGCCACATCGATGCTTGATTTGCGCACACTTGCCGAATGGCAGCTGCGACCGCGCCTGCTCTCGGTGGAGGGTGTGGCGCAGGTATCGGTGATCGGAGGTGAGATGAAGGAGTATCAGATCCGTCTCGATCCGCCGCGCATGCGCCATTACGGGGTGAACGTGGCAGATGTCATGGCCGCCACACGCGGCATCGGCGACAATCCTGCCGGCGGAGTGCTCTATGAATATGGCAATGAATACACCATACGTGCCGTGGCTTCGGCCGATGTGATGCAGCGTCTCGAAAACGCCGTGGTGAAGAGTGACGGTGAATGGCCGGTGCGCCTGGCTGATGTGGCCGACATCCGCATCGGCGGCGAGGAACCCCGTCTTGGCGCAGCCTCTGTGCGCGCTCGCGATGCGGTGTTGCTCACAGTCACCAAACAGCCCGGCACCGGCACCATCCCGCTCACCGAGCGACTGGAGGAAGTGGTGGCCGACGCTTCGGCTTCGTTTCCGGCGGATGTGCGCGTGGCTACCGATATATTTCGCCAGTCGTCATTTATCGATGCCTCGATCTCGAATGTGAAGACATCGCTCATCGAAGGGGGCATATTTGTGGTGATAATCCTTTTCCTGTTCCTGGGGAATGTGCGCACCACAGTGATTTCACTTGTCACTATCCCTGTGGCGCTTCTTGTGACGATTATAACACTACGCTGGCTCGGCGAAAGCATCAACACCATGAGTCTGGGCGGTATGGCAATAGCCATCGGTTCGCTGGTGGACGATGCCATCGTGGACGTGGAGAATGTCTGGCGACATCTGCGCCTCAACCATGCCCTTCCCCCTGAACGTAGACGTGGGATACGCGATGTGGTGTTTGAGGCCTCGCGTGAGGTGCGCCTGCCGATTCTAAACTCTACGCTTATCATTATCGTAAGCTTCGTGCCTCTCTTCTTCCTCAACGGCATGGAGGGGCGTATGCTGATTCCTCTGGGGGCCGCATTTATAACAGCGCTTCTTGCCTCTACACTTGTGGCGCTGACGCTCACTCCGGTGCTTTGCTCATGGCTTCTTTCTCATCCGGAGGCCGACAGCGATGCCCGGCATATGGAACGGGAATCCTGGATTACCCGCCGTCTGAAGGGTGTGTATGGACGTTCGCTTGAATGGGCGCTGCTCCATCGCCGGGGTGTGCTCGGAGCCACCGTGACTATTTTCGTACTTGCCATCGGAGTGTTCTTTACGTTAGGCAGCAGTTTCCTGCCTCCGTTCAATGAGGGTTCGTTCACTATCAATGTCAGCACAATGCCCGGAGTGTCGCTGGCCGAATCAGAGGCAATCGGACGGCGTGCGGAGGAGATACTTCTGCAAGTGCCGGAAATCAGGACTGTAGCCCGAAAAACGGGGCGCGCCGAACTCGATGAGCACGCCCTTGGTGTGAATGTGTCTGAGATTGAAGCTCCGTTCGAACTGGCCGGACGCCCGCACGCGGATATGCTGGCCGATGTGCGCGCGAGGCTAAGTGAAATCAAGGGAGCGAATATCGAAATCGGCCAGCCCATAAGCCACCGTATCGACGCTATGCTGAGCGGCACTCGCGCCGGGATTGCTATCAAGCTGTTCGGACCTGACCTGCCTACACTCTTCTCGACGGCCAACCGCATCAAGGATGAGATTGCCGGTATCGAGGGAATCGCCGACCTGAATGTAGAGCAGCAGATAGAGCGTCCTGAGATACATATCGTGCCGAAACCACTGATGCTTGCGAGACTCGGCATCAGCGAACCGGCCTTCAACGAGTATGTGGCCGTGATGCTGGGCGGCGAGAAAGTGGGACGCATCTTCGAAGCCGACAGAAGTTTCGATCTGGTGGTGCGCGGTCATGCCTCGGCGCGTAATTCAATCGAGGATCTGGAGAATCTCACCATCTGGTCGCCGGCGGCACAGGCTGATGTGGCGCTTACGGATGTAGCCGAAATTCGTTCGGTGGCGGGTCCGGCCTCGGTCAGCCGCGAAAATGTGAAACGCAAAATCGTGATTTCCGCCAATGCCGCCGGGCGCGACATCGGCTCGGTGATGGAAGATATACGATCGCGCATAGCCGATGGCGTGGAGCTGCCGGAAGGGTATCATCTGGAGTATGGCGGTCAGTTCGAAAGCCGGCGCGAAGCGGGGCGCACTCTTTTCATCGCTTCATTGCTGAGCATACTCGTGATTTTCCTGCTGCTATATCTGGAATTCGGGAATCTGCGCGAAAGCGCCGCAATTCTTCTCAATCTGCCGTTTGCGCTGATTGGCGGAGTATTGGTGCTGCGTTTCACTTCGGGCGAAGTGAGTATCCCGGCCATAATCGGGTTCATATCCCTCTTCGGCATTGCCACCCGCAACGGCATGTTGCTCATCACGCGTTTCAATCAGTTGCACTCCGAAGGTGTTGCGATTCGAGAGAGTGTGACCCGCGGAGCCACCGACCGCATGAACCCTATCCTGATGACAGCCCTGACCTCGGCACTTGCACTTATCCCGCTGGCTGCCCGCGGCGACCTCCCCGGCAATGAGATACAGGCTCCGATGGCGATGGTGATACTCGGCGGTCTGATCACCTCTACCCTGCTGAATTTCTATATAATCCCGATAATCTATCTACGCCTTAAGAAGGCCGAACAATAACGGAGTCCCTGTCTGAGGACGGAGGGAGGATAAGAAGGCATCGTATCCTGTATCCTGTATCCTGCATCCTCCCTTCCCTGACAGAACCGTAAAATCAGAATTTACAATGAAACGAATCGCCATATATCTATTCTCCTCCCTCTCACTCATCTGTAGCGCGGCACTCCCGGCCAGCGGTGCGACAGTCAGCGAAACGCTCGCCGAAATCGAGCGCAACAGTCTGACCCTAAGGGCCACCGCAGCCTCCAACGAGGCTGCCGAACTTGAATTGCGTGCCGACAATACACTTCCTCCGTTATCGGTGGAATACTCTCCGTTTTTCCGCAGTGGCGTGAGCGGTGTGGCAAGTTCGGAGATGGTGGTGTCGCAGGAGTTTGATTTTCCTACCCTTTATGGGGTGCGCAACCGTCAGGCTTCGGCCGAACGTGCGGCACTCGACGGGGCCGCTGCCGCCGAGCGGCGGGCGTTCCGGCAGGATGTACGAAGCCGGTTGCTGACACTGCTCCTGCTGCGCGAGGAGCGTGAGATTCTGGATATGCGCATCGCGGACGCGGAGGCGCTGCTTGCCCTGTATGAGAAGAGTCTGGAGAATGGCAAATCCACTATCCTTGAGGTGAATAAGGTAAAATTGGAATTGCAGGAGCTGCGTCGCGAACTACTGCAGAACTCTGCCGACCTCCAGGCCCAGGCGGATGCACTGCAGGGGCTGAACGGCGGGCTGCCCATCGATCTATCTGATTTGGAACATGATTCGCCGGCCTCCCGACTCGGAGAGGCATCGGCGGATGCGGCGGCGCTGCTTGCCACCGACCCGGCGGTGCGTGCCGCGGAGGCGGAAGCCGAAGCCGCACGCCAGGGGGTGAGTGTGGCCCGTGCGGGATGGTTGCCGTCGATTACCCTCGGCTACCGCCGGAATACAGAGGAGCGTGAGTCGGCCAACGGTCTGCTTGCGGGCATATCGCTCCCTCTCTACGGCACATCTTCCAAGATACGCGCCGCCAAGGCACGGCTTACGGCAAGTCAGCTGGCTCTTGAGGCCGCAGAGGCTGAGGCTGAGGCCCGCATCGCGGCCGACATGCGTCAGCTGCAGTTGCAGTGGGCCACTCTTGCCACTTATGATCTCTCGCTGATGCGCGAGACACTCTCACTCTATCGCCGCAGTCTTGATGCAGGTCAGATCACACTGACGGCGTATTACGCTGAGACTTCGGCGCTTTATGACCGTCTGGCGGAGCGGGCACGCCTTGAGGATGCACTGCGCCAGACGCTCTGCCGCCTCCACCCCTGATGGTTGGGAGGACACGGAGGGGTTACTTTTAGTGGCTCGCCCCTGATGCCCTGGTAGACACAGAGGCACTGAGGACTCTAAGGGGTACAGAGGTGTTTCATGTTTCTTACGGCACCGGGGACACTTATTATATACACGAAGGTTAATTTTAGTGGCTCGCCCTTGCTACACAGGGGAGGGACGCGGGAGGCGCGGGAGGCGCTTTTCTCGGCTGCGCCGTCCGGCACGTTGAGCACATCAGTCCCGCGTCCATTCGCGCCATTCACGTCCTTCGCGTCTCATCCCCGGGCATCTGTCAGTATCTTCCCAAGAGTACTCCCGCGACTCCCGCGTCCCCCGCGTCCCCTCCCCGGGGCAACTGACGGTTGCTGTTGCAATATATGAGGCGTTTGGAGCAGGTTTTTAGTTTGAGAAAGTTTAGATATTTAAATATTTTTTGTATTTTTGCAGAAAATATCTTTCAACCTTGGAGAGACTGCGTTATCCTGATTTGAAGTGCTTCGTTTGCCGTACTGAATGAGAGCGAATACGGTCATCTCCTCCAGGTTCGGGTTATTGCCAACTCTGACAGCAACCATGTAATTACGGAATGGAAATTAAAAAAAACATATCTATACTTTCGCTTTTTTTGATGCCCTCGTTGGTTTATTTTTCTGAGGCTAAAGAGTATATCTTCCCTCTATGGGAGGGACCTCTCTTGCGGCTTGAAGATTCGCAATTCACCTACGATGGGATAGATACTCTCCCCCTCTTAGATGATCTGGAGGGGCATCTTATAGTTAACATCCCGGCGGCGGATACATTACATTCCCGGATAAAATTGACATATATTGATTCCACAGGGAATGAGGATAATTTACCGGTCTTAATCGAACTGTCGCCCGACGGACGGACTATTACCATCATCGGAAAAGATCAACCCCTGTCGTGGAGCTTACTGGGCTCAGACTCTTGCAGGGTGAGTATTCCCGCCGGATATTTTGAGTTCATTCCACATCTGGAGGAAGTGACCGAAATGCCCTACCCTATCGATACACTCCTTGATCTCCGGATCCCGGGATATTTCCATAAAGCAGGCGACCCCTGGAATGGACCGGCATTGCTTACCATACACGATGATGATGGAGTGGATTTCAAGATTCCTTCAAGCGGTGCGCCGGGAGTGCCTGATCGCAACGGTTATTTCTCAATTCTTTATCCTCTGCTTGAAAGCCTGGGGATACGAGGTTGTCTTTCCGCCGAGGGCAAACGCATAGGTATGACTTCAGAGCCGCCCGCAATAAACGATAACGGCCGCATTATGCTGCGTCTCCAAAACGAACGCGGATGGGAAGTGATGTCGCATTCTATGGAAGTGCTTGGCGAGCATCTCAACAACTGGGTTGTCGACAGTCTTACATCGGAGTATGCCCTGCGGCTCCTTTCCTCACATGAGTATATGGGGAATGGAGCGGAGTGCCCGAGTGTATACGACCTGCAGACCCAGCGGCAATATTTCCCTGCGCCCGGCAATGAAGAATGGATCGAAGCCTCTGCGAGGGAGATTAAACCCTATGCGGCAGATCCGGAATCCGGACGCGTCAGAATGTATGTGCCTTCACATGATGTCGACTATCACTGGGGCGAGTGGTTCAGATTGGCGGATGAATTCGGATTCCGTTCCAAAGTCTGGGTGCAGCATAATGCCATCGGTTCGCATCAGTACAGCAGTGCGGTTAACGGCATCTCTCCGTACGGATTCTGCGACATGGTCCCTCCTGACCAATATAACCTTCCACCGGTCCGCTCCACCCTTACCCGACTGATGATGGAAGGTCAGTCAGCCCCGAATTACAAGGGTGAGGGAACTGATGACAATACCTGGGATGACGAGCAGTACGAATTTTTCAAGTATTGGATTGACAGAGCCGTGGAGCATAAGGGGTGGCTCGTCATGGGATTGCATGCCTACCGGAAATGCTGGCGTAATTATCTGCCCGGTTCTCTCGTATCGGAAGGGGGTGATTACCCCGACGAATGGGTAGACCCTCTCGCTACGATGGATTTTCTCAATGACCCTCTTACTCCCCCTGAGGCACTCGGCATATCGGAGTGGAACGAATGGTATCCTTGTCCGGGTTCACGCCTTGATATGCTTCGGGAGATACTAAGATATGCCCTTGATTCCGGAATGATCAATGTCACCTCTACTGAAGGGTTCGACCTAATGGGGAACACCCTGGCGGAAGGATACTACAATGGGGGGAGCCGTATCGGCATGGATCATATGCATCTTATCGACGACCGGGAAATATACCCTCACTACGTGGTGGGCGCCAATGGAGAGGAATCATATTATATGCCATGGCACTCGGACTCGATTTCTTTTGGATTCAGAATCAGAGAGCCTCTCCGGGACCCGGAAGATATCACTGTAGGTGTGTTTAGGATTAAGAATGGGGGCAGAGGTGAGAATGCGACTGATCCATGGAAGGAAGATGCCGATTGGCTGGAATATACCGGAGACGAAGCGCCGGCAGCTCCCCCGATGCTGATGAATCTGGATGGGACAACCATACGGAAAGGTTATGAGAAATCCATTTCATTAGCCGGACTCCCGTCAGGCATCTTATTAGCCGTCATCCATTTGGAGAACGGGAAGTCTATCTATAGAAAGATTCTACGCTAAGCATCTCTCGCTAAGTATCTCTCGCCAAGTATCTCTCTTATCCGCACACAGGCGGCCAGACAGATGGGCGTAGCCCAAGCTGTCTGTGCGCGGACTGCATGTCTCCTCTCTACTATCCCCCGCTGTCGCTTCGCGACAGCG
>DKWX01000050.1:74971-90828 GCA_002491945.1 Porphyromonadaceae bacterium UBA7141 | reverse complement strand
CCCCGCTGTCGCTTCGCGACAGCGGGGGATACATTTACAGTCCACGCCTCTACGTATAGTGTTGTCGCTCCGCGACAAAGAATAAGTGGGGAGGGCTTTAGCCGCGCACAGGTTGCTTCGGCTACGCCGCGCAGCCGGTACGCGGTTAACAGGCCATGTAACCGCTCCGCGGGGAGGGGGTAGAAAGCCTAAAGCCTAAAGCTTCCAGTCGTAGCTGTAGCGGGTGATGTCGCCTTCCACGAGGTTGGAGCCGCTCTGCACTTCGATAAACGTCAGCAGGGTGTCGGCACGCAGGGCGTGACGGCACCCTTTCGGTATGAATATGGTATCGCCACGGCGCACGGGACGTCGCTCGCCGTCGAGCACTACCTCCCCTTCTCCCTGGATAAACGTCCAGACCTCGTCGCGGCACGCATGCTGCTGGTAACTCAGCGCACATCCCGGATTGACCGTCAGCTGCTTCGTCAAGGCGCAGAATCCGTCGGCAAACTCCACCTGGTCGATCACCTTATACCATCCCCAGCGGCGCTCCTCAAACATCGGACGGTCCTTCAGTCGTCCTGCGAAGAGTTTCACATCCTCGCTGCGCCCCTTTTCGCTCACAAGTATCCCGTCGGGCGAAGCCGCCACGATGAGGTCACGTGTCCCGATGCACATCAGCGGTATATCAAGCTCGTTGATTATATGAGTGTTCTGTTGGCGCCCATCTGTCAGCACATTGCCGTAGGTAGTATGCTTCAGCGTGTCGGTAAGGGTGAGCCATGTGCCGAGGTCGCGCCAGTCGCCGTCGTAGGGCACCACCGCCATCGATGTCTCACGCTCCACCACCTCATAATCAAAACTATTGGCAGGATACTCATCATAATGCTCCCGGATTCCGTCAAAAGTCGGGTAATCCACATAACGGCGGGAGATTTCGAGCAGATATCCCAGGCGGAAAGCAAAGACTCCTCCGTTCCATAACGCCCTCGAGGCTATAAGACGCTCGGCTGAGGCCACATCGGGCTTCTCCACAAACCGGCTCACCATATATGCTCCCTCACGCGGAGCGGCATAGTCAGGCTGCACGTATCCATACTTGGCCGAAGGATAAGTCGGAAGAATTCCCATCAGCACCAGTCGCGCCATATCCCTCTCGACACACTCCCCCATCCTTGCGATGGCCTCGAAATAACCCGGGTCGGTATAGGGGTCGCAGGGGAGCACTACGGTCACTTCATCGTCCGGGCAACCTTTTACCTTCGAGAGATACTCGGTGGCCAGACAGATGGCCGGGAGAGTGCGGCGGCGTTCGGGTTCGGTCACCACCGCGATATCCTTGCCGAGCTGCGACTCGATGGCATCACGCTGTATCAGGCTCGTGGCCACTGTGAGGTCGGCGCATATACCCGACTCGCGAATCTGGCGCACCACACGCTGCACCATCGACTCTCTCTCTTCCGACCCGCTGACCGGAAGGAGCTTCAGAAACTGTTTGGACCGGGCATCATTGGAAAGAGGCCACAATCGTGAACCCGATCCGCCCGAAAGCATTATAATCTGCATTGCGTTTTTTTAGATTTAAGTGCCCGCCGGCTTCAGAGCATATGGTATGCCGCCTTGGGGAAATGAGTTGGAGGTTATATTCACAATAGTTCGGCGATTATTGAAATGACATGCTGTAACATGCTACTGTCCAGCATATCGCACCAATAAAGACTCTTATTGCAACTTATTGGCATTCAATCATCCACACTTACTTAACTATTGTATTAACAATCATTCCTCAGGTTTGATTCATCGGAGTTTTCTGTCACTGTCACCTGATCAGAAGTACCTATGGCCGTACAATCCTGACTGATATAGCTGAATTTCTCTTTTCGCATTATGCCTAACCCCACCACATAGGGGAAAAGCCATGAATACCACGAAGGATATGCACGCTGCAGGAATATCAGCGCCATCAACACAAAGAAACTTATGGCGTAACGGCGATTGGCCCCTCCGGGAATCATCATCAGATAGAGCACACCCACCAGTACTGTGCCCACTATGCCGTAACGCAAGATAAAAATCTTATAACCCGCGCCATTGATTTTGAGCGTGCTCGCCTTTTGAGTTCGCACCCCGAGCACAGCAGTGCCGTCCTTCATACACTCCTTAAAGAAAAAGTCTGTATGGCGGAGTGTGCGGTTATTGCCCTTGATACCCTTCTTGTCGTCATACTCCAGTCGCTCGAATATCAGCTTGTTGACTGCATTATCGCCGCCATTCCATAGCACGGTGACAAACAGCCAGGCGCCGGCCAGCACCATTACAACTCCGAGCATCGAATATATATTACGTATCTTCACAAACGCCCATCCTATTGCCAGTGTGAGATATCCGGCAAGTGAAAATGACAGCAGGATAGACACCAGCAGCACCCACATCAACGGCTGGCGCCGCATCTGGAAACGATTGGCAAACAGAAGCAGACAGCATATCATCGATTGATGACCCGGCTCAAGGAAAGGACCGCCGAAACGGAATACCCCTGCATTCTCCGACAGATACATGTTGGTCTTCATGAAGAAGAAATAATTGTCGAATGTGGCGTATGAGTTGGATATCTCATGCGGCAGGAAGGGGAAATTGGGTAGCGGCACCACAAAGTGAATCGCAAAGAAACCCAGACTGACAGCCATTATTATACAAAACCACTTGGTCACGAAGTCAAGCAGGTTCTGCTGGTAATTCTTTTCAAGCACAAACAGAAGTACGGCCGGAACATACGACAGGAAGGTGATGATGCCATAGTTGGGATCGATGATAAACGCTGAATACAGTGAATATATCACCACCATAATAAATATGCCTATAGCCCTCGGCGTCACCCTTGTCCGGAAGTTGCCGAATGCGAAACAGAGGAGCATCAGCCCGCTCACTATCATCGGGATATAATTACGCGGCAACAGGAATGAAAACCAGATAAAACTGGACACCAGCAGATACAGCAGGTTGACGAACTTAAATAATCTCCACATAGGTCTTTGTGTCTTTTCTATTACGTTCAGTCTCTGCGGAAGAGATCACGGGTGTATACTTTGCCGGCCACATCATCGAGCGCCGCATCGAATCGGTTGGCTATAATGGCGTCCGACTGACTTTTAAACTCTTCAAGGTCGTTGACCACTCGGCTGCCGAAGAACGTAGTGCCGTCGGCAAGCGTAGGCTCATATATTATCACTGTGGCCCCTTTGGCCTTTATGCGTTTCATCACACCCTGAATCGACGACTGGCGGAAGTTGTCGCTGTTCGATTTCATAGTCAGGCGGTAGACCCCGATGGTGCATTCCCGTTCGCGTCCGTGGTCATAACTGTTGCCGGCAGCATAGGCATAATATCCGGCCTTCTTGAGCACACGGTCGGCTATGAAATCCTTGCGGGTGCGGTTGCTCTCCACGATGGCCGACATCATGTTCTGCGGCACATCAGCATAGTTTGCCAGTAACTGTTTCGTGTCCTTGGGCAGGCAATACCCGCCATAGCCGAAAGAGGGATTATTGTAGTGGGTGCCTATGCGCGGGTCAAGCCCGATACCCTCGATGATGGCTCGCGAGTCGAGACCCTTGACCTCGGCATAGGTGTCGAGTTCGTTGAAGTAGCTCACACGCAGAGCCAGATATGTATTGGCGAAGAGCTTCACTGCCTCAGCCTCCTTCATCCCCATAAACAGCACCGGGATATCCTTAGCGATGGCCCCGGCCTGAAGCATGTCGGCAAACAGACGAGCCTGCCCGGCCAGATACGGTATATCCGCCAGACGCGATATGGCCTCATTTTCCTCATCAAATTCCTTGGCGTCTATCAGTTTGGGGACACCCACTATAATGCGGCTCGGATAGAGATTGTCGTAGAGGGCCTTGCTCTCGCGCAGGAATTCCGGAGCAAAGAGCAAGTTGAGCCGATCCACACCCTGTCGGGCATAGCGGAGATAGAGCGATCGGCAGTAGCCTACGGGGATTGTGGATTTTATAACGATTGTGGCGGCCGGATTGACGCTGAGCACCAAGTCAATCACCTGCTCCACCTTTGATGTGTCGAAGTAATTCTTTTCGGGGTCATAATTGGTCGGGGCGGCCACGATCACGAAGTCGGCCCCGGCGTAGGCGGCAGCCCCGTCGAGGGTGGCCCGGAGCGAGAGTTCCTTTTCGGCGAGGTACTTTTCGATATAGTCGTCCTGAATCGGAGAGACGCGCCGGTTGACCATCTCCACCTTTTCGGCCACCACATCGACCGCCGTCACATCATTATGCTGTGCCAGCAGTGTGGCCAGACTCATACCTACGTAGCCTGTGCCGGCCACCGCTATGTTGTATCGTTTCATAAATATTTATGAATCAGTGATTATGTAAAGATAATGGACAAGAGCATCCGCTATCTGCGGCCAATAGCCCGGCCCACACCTTATCATTACTATAACTATCCCCTTCATCTTTTATTATAATCGGATGCAAGTAATTAATCCTGCCTGCTGACGAACTCCGACTCTTGCATAATACAAAATTATACGTTAACTTTGTAAGGTCATGACGGATGCTGACTGCACGGAGATGTGTCTTATCATGATTAAGTCTTCCATTCGGAAAACTGTCTGTGATGAAAATACTCTTTATATTCCATAACACAAGTCTGGCCGGCGGCGCCAATCTGTCGGGCATGTCGCTCATACGGGGGCTCCGCGCACGAGGTCATGAGATTCTGGCTGTATGCAATGATGCAGACGGTGAGCTGACCGTTCTTCTGCGGAATGACGGATTCTCCACGATAGTGGCGCCATATCATGTGGCATGGCCGGCATATCCTTCGTCACTGCGTCAATGGCTGATCTATCCGCCAAAGGCAATTAAATACCACCTCGACAATCTCAAGGCCACAAAATCAATCGCCGAAACAGCCAAAACTTTCCGACCGGACATAATCCACTCCAACAGCAGTGTCATAGATGTGGGAGCCAGCGTCAGCCGGCGGCTATATATCCCACACGTGATGCACTTCCGCGAATACGGCTTCCGCGACACGAATTGCGTGATGTGGCACATCCCAAATATCCTGAAGCATCCGCTACAGTATAATATAGCGGTCAGCAACGACATATGCAGGTTCCGCAGCCTCAATCTGCGAGGGCACTGCCGCACAATCTGCAATGGTGTGCTCGCCAGCGACTCCATAAGAATCAACACGAATCCTTTGAAATATCTCCTGTATGCCGGACAAATAAATCAGGCAAAAGGAGTGGAGGACCTGTTGCAGGCCTATGCCTGCATTCCGGCCGACAGACGTGAGGAATATCCATTACTGATGGCCGGCACCAGTGGCGATGCCGACTATCTGCGACATATCAGCCAATCGATAGAGACTTTAGGCATAAGCGGCAACGTCAGAATGCTCGGCCATGTAGACAATGTGACCGACCTGATGTATGAGGCCACAGCCCTTATCGTGCCGAGCCATAATGAGGCTTTCGGCAGGATAATTCCTGAGGCCATGGCCAACGGATGCCTGGTCGTGGGGCGCGACAACGCTGGAATAAAGGAGCAACTGGACACCGGACTGGCGCTCACAGGACGCGAGATTGCAATAAGATACTCCGATCCCGCATCATTATCAGGAATTCTTTCGGATATCACATACGGCCGTATCGCTGATTATGCCGATATGCGGCGCGATGCCGCCGACACGGTGCGACGGCTGTATACACAGGATGCATATGTCTCGGCAGTCGAATCATATTATAAAAGCATACTGCAATGAGTGCCTCTGTAGCAATAATCATACCGGCCTACAAACCGGACTTCCTCCGGCAGACCCTCGACTCTATAAGCCGTCAGTCATCTCGCGACTTCCACGTATATGTGGCCGACGACTGCAGCCCTCACGACCTTAAAAGCATCGTGAGCGGATTTGAAGGATTGATACCGCTGTCCTATCACCGGTTTGAAGCTAACATGGGTGGCTCCGATCTCGTTGGCCACTGGCACCGGAGCATCGCCTTATCGCATGAAGAGCCATACCTGTGGCTCTTCAGCGACGATGACATCATGGAGCCTGAATGCGTGGAATCATTCATGAAAATCCCCAAAGACCTGCGCGACAACAACCTCGTGCATTTCGACCTCGCGGTGCTTGACTCCGCATCGGGCATCATCTCGCCACGCCCGGCCTACCCCACACGCCTCAGTGCCGAAGAATATCTGAAAGCCAAGCTGGAAGGACGCCTCGTAAGTTATGTGGTGGAATTCATCATGCCTCGCAAACTTTTCAACCACACCGGAGGATTCGAGAATTTCGACCTCGCATGGGGTTCGGATTTCATGACCTGGGTCAAGATGGCCTCCGCATCGCCTGATGGTATCGTAGGCATCAATAATCCTGGCAGCAGAGTGATCTGGAGGCAGAGCGGTGTCAACATCTCGCCCGACTCCTCTTATCCCGTGACCCTGCGCAAGCTGAATTCTCTGATACGCAACGCCGCATTCCTCCAGTCATTCATGCACCGGCATCCGGATCGGTTTCCGCTCTCACAAGGTGATTTCAGATGGCTTCGTTTCCCGCTTGGCGAGATATTCCGCAAACGCGCTATTCTGTCGCGACGTGATGTCAGAGACCTCTGCCGGACATACTCCCGCACCGTAGGATTCCGTCTGCGTGCCCATGCAGTCTCCGTATTAACACTTACTGCTAAATTCTTGTCAAGAAAATGAGCATACCTGACAAAAAAATATGCTGGATTACAGCTACTTATTTCCTTGATGTCGACCTCCCGGTAGTCCCTCCGCTCATGAGATGGTTTGACATCGACTGGACCATCATAACCACTCCCCTCCAGATAGCCGACGACTCCGCCTATATCAAATCCAAAACCGACTGTAGCCACACTATGCTCTGTGCCCCTGCAAGATTCTATTCGCCGGCATTGCACAGCTTCTTCAAGAAGCTTATCAAGTCAATCAGCTCCAGACATTACGATCTGTATTATTTCGATATAAGCGATTTTCTCTTCCTCTTTCCGCTGGTAAAACGATATCTTCCGGTGGAGAAAGTGGTTATCGCCACTCATAACGTAATTGTACCCAAGGGCGCCCGACTCGCTCCTTTGGCCCGAATATCGATGAGTTATATCATACGGAATTTCCGCAATTTCCAGACTTTTTCGCGCAATCAATACAATGCCATGCGCCTGCGCAAGCCTGATGCCAATATATTCTATTCGCCACTGATGCTCAAGGACTACGGTAATGCCGGCATGAAGCAGCCTCTCGGCCACAAGCCTGTAAAGTTTCTCTTCTTCGGCAATGTGGTAAAATATAAACGCCTCGATGTGCTGCTTGAAGCCGTGAAAATCCTCATAGCCCGCGGACGGCGCGACTTCCGCATCTACATATGCGGATACTGCGACAAATCGGTATGGCAGAAAGAGTATCTCCCGGCCATAACCGACACTTCACTGTTTGAACTCGACATACGCCGCATCCCCAACGATAAGGTGGCTGAATATTTCAACACCTGCCATTACTTCCTGATGCCCTATCAGGATATTGCTCAAAGCGGCGCCATGACCGTAGCTCTTAATTACAATATGCCCGTAATAGCAAGTGACCTCCCTACATTCCATGAGTTTCTAACTCCGGACCACGACGCCTACTTCTTTACACCCGGCAATGCCACCGCTCTGGCCGACACAATGCAGCGATGTCTCGACAATACGCCTGAAGAATATGCCCGCCTCAAGGCCAACCTTAATGCAACGGTGAATTCCCGTCTGGCTCCGGATGCGATAATCAATAATTACAAGGAGTTTCTCAAGAATTTCAACAATGCCTGAATTAGCAAGCGAGAAGACCTGCACCGGCTGTATGGGTTGTATGAATGCCTGTCCGAAGGATGCCATCGCGCCTGTCGTGCAGGCCGACGGCCACAAAGGGATTCATGTCGACCCGGCCAGATGTGTGGAATGCGGACTCTGCGAAAGGACCTGCCCTGTTGTCAGCACCTCACCTCCATATGGAACCAATAATCTTGAGTCACGGTTCATGGCCGGATGGGCCGATGACTCATCTATCCGCCGGCGGGGAGCGACTTCAGGCATAGCCGGCGCAATTGCAGCTCATATCATGTCGGAAGGCGGATATGCGGCTGGTGCTGTGATGGAAGGGCTGGAATGCCGATATATCGTCACATCCGACCCTGCCGACCTGCCGAGACTGCAAGGTTCGAAATATACAGCATCGTTCCCTGGAATGGTGATGCGCCACATCCGCAGACTGCTGATCGATGGAAATACAGTGTTTTTCTGCGGTCTCCCCTGCCATGTGGCGGCGCTGCTCAATTATATTCCCACTCGGCTGCATCCGCAGCTATATACGGCGGATATAATATGCGGCGGAGTGTCGTCGCCTCTGCTTCTGGCCAGATACGCCGATGCTCATCCCGGAATGAAGGGGGTGGCAAGTTTCCGCAACAAGGACAATGGATGGCATCCCAAAGGCTACAAGTATAATCTGAAATATATCGATGCCGCCGGCAAGATGCACGACACTTCAGCCGATGGACGAAATCTCGTCACCGACGGGTTCGCATGCGAACTGACCGACCGGCTCAGCTGCTATGACTGTCAGTTTGCCTTTACTCACCGCCGATCGGATCTGACCATAGGCGACCTCTGGGGCGACACACACTTCCCAGGGCAACATCATGATGGGGTGTCGGCCATCATAGCTCACTCTCCGCGTGGAGAGTCCCTGTTGAAAGTGTCCGGTATATCCACTGCTGAGATTCCTCCGGAAGATATACTATCCCATAATGCACGCCTCTTCTGCGGCAAATCAATCAAACGGATGCTGCCGGAGCGCCGTATGCTGGGCAAACTGATACACTGGCTTGGCTACCGCAATCTGCTGCACATATACGCAAGCGACCTCCGGAGCGCCCCCTTTTACTGGATTCCATTCACGATCTATAGAGTGCTGTCATTCAGAATCGCGGAAAAAATAAAACAAATCAGAAGCCGTTATATTATACGGAAGTGTCTGAATTCAATCAATGACAGCAAGTGAAAAAACAGCTGCCACAGCAATCAACAGACCGTAAGTTTTTAGAATCAAGTAAGATTGTTAAAATTTAATTTATACAATATGTGCCGGACTGTTTTTTAGCCGATTCCGGTGCGGAGTGAAGGAGAATATAAACGTATTCGACTGAACGACAAGCCGGAATCAGCAAAAAAGAAGCCGCATATTGTATAAAAGATACCATTTCATTTGCTATCGGTTAAATTTGATCACTTACTTAAAATCCACATATGATATACTATCCCCTGACGTAGCTTTAATATGTGTATTTATTCTTTACGCCTGACTGAATTAAATTCAGACGCTCACATATGAAATCTAATCCGAGGAATTATTTCGGTATCTCTCACCACAGCCTCGCGACCATCGAACACACCCCATATCTATGACTGTAGGAATCCTTACATATCATTGGGAAGACAATTACGGCGCGACTCTCCAGGCCTACGCCACCTACCGTGCCATAAGAGAGCTGGGACACACGCCGATGCTCATTGATTTGCGTCTCCCCTATTCCCCGCCGCTGATGTCGCGTATCATATTCGCACTTAAGCGCCGACGTTTCAATGTCTTCCGCAAAAAGTATTTTACAACTCTGTCCCCCACATGCTATCACTCTGTTGATGAATTGAGGGCCAATCCTCCACAATGCGACTGCTATCTTACAGGCAGCGACCAAACCTGGAACCCATATATAGCAAAAAATCTGCTCCCGGCATATTTCCTGACTTTCGGACCTGACTCAGTGCGCCGCATCACTTATGCCACAAGTATCGGCCTCGACAAATGGCCTGGCTCTGATGCCATATCCGACTCCGATATCAGCAAGGCGCTCAATCGCTTCGACACCCTGCTGCTGCGTGAGGATACTGCCATTGACATATGCCGCGATATATTCGGCCACCCGGCCACCCAGGTTGCAGATCCGGTGCTGCTTCATACAGATTATAGCGACCTTATCGGTATCTCTCCAGAATCCTCCGGCGAGGTGATAGCATACAAACTTATTGATGACGCGGAGTTCTATGATATGGCAGCCGACACTGCCCGGCGACTCGGTCTGCCGATTCGCTCAATCGGGAGCATCCGCCGTATCAAAGGCTACAGAAGCACTTATCCCGAATCGGTGCAGGACTGGGTCAGGCGATTTGCCTCGGCCGAATATGTGCTGACCGACTCTTTCCACGGCACAGTATTCTCGCTGCTATACCACAAGCCATTTGTAATTTATACCGGCGACCCGAAACGCGTCACCCGAATCGAATCGCTGCTTCGGCAGGTCAATCTATCCGACCGCATAATTTATGCCGGCGCAACCTCCGACGACATGTTCCGCATCGCCCGCACACCGATTGACTGGAATAATATCGACAAGACAATAGCCGCCATGCGTAAGGATTCGATGCTAAATCTACAGAAAGCGCTCGGCGATATCCACCCTCGGCAGACGGACTGACTATAATCTGGAAACTTATGACAACTGCATTGAAAATCGACCGCCTTGTAGACAATATCCATAACACATCCATCACCTATCCTGACGCTACATTCTCTGAGAAAGGGAAGGTCTACACATGTCTTAATCCGTATTCCTACCATATACTGCGTCATAATCCGGAAGTCTATCGGCGCATGGACGGCATTTTTGTAGATGGAATGCTTATGTGTAAATTTATCCGTCTGCTTTGGCATCACAACATTCCCCGTCTGAGCCTCGACATGTCGGGGATGGCTCCCGATCTCTTCAGGCGTCTCAACGCAAAAGATTGCCATGAATCCCTCTATCTTCTCGGCGCCCGGCAGAATGAGGTGGAGAGCAGTGCCGCCCAGATTAAAAGCGCATATCCTGACATCAATATCATCGGATGCCGCAATGGATATTTCAAGGATACCGAAGAGCGCCGCCTCACTATTGAGAATATAGTCAGTCTGAATCCGGATTTTATACTTATCGGGATGGGATCGCCGCTCCAGGAAAAATTTGCCGCAGACCTGCGCGATGCCGGATTCAAGGGCATAGGATTCACCTGTGGAGGATTCCTCCATCAGACATCCGCCCATATCAACTACTATCCCGGGTGGATTGACCGTTATAATCTGCGCGCGTTCTACCGCATATACCGCGAGAAGGGACTTATGGGACGTCTGTACAACGTGCTCATACAGTTTCCGGCCCTATTCACATTCGACACCCTGCGCCACCGACTCTTCCATCGTAACAAAAGATTGTGAAGTGGCATTTCAAGGCACTGTTCATTTCCAAAGCATTTTCTACGGTCAAGCACTTTGTACTGAGAAATTCGATTTTAGCAAAAGAACAGCTATTGGAGTTGCAACGGATTAATGAAAATGTACAATTCCTGTATGTTGATGCCAAAGGCGATCAGCATGTATCGAACATGGAGAAATAATGCTGGCAACAAGTGGCTTAACCTCCCCGAAAAAATAGGTTAGCCACCTGACATTGCCAATATAACAAAATAATAGAAACATAAGAAAAATAAATTATGAGTTACGATTTAATGGTTTTTGAGCGGACAAAAGCTCCGCAAAAGCGTAAGGAGTTCCTTGTATGGTATGACAAAGAAACAGAATGGTCAGAAGAACACGGTTACGATGATCCAGCCGTTACATCACCGGCTTTGCGGAATTGGTATGAAGAAATGATTAAAACATTTCCCAATATGGATTCTCCCGATGCAGAGGTGGAAGACGATGATGCAGAAGCGCACTTGACCGAATACTGCATAGGACATAATGTCATTTATGTAGCATTTGCGTGGTCGGTGGCAGAAGAAGCATACGAAAAGGTAAAAGCCTTGGCACATAAACATGGTGTCGGCTTCTACGATGTGAGCAACGATGACGGAGAGATTATTTTGCCTGACGGGAATTTAATGGAATAAGGCAACTGACACGCAGATAAGCAACCGTAACAAGTTGCTATCTGCATCCCATTAACATCAATAACACCAATAAGTATGAGATCGTAAATTTATTTAAGAACGCTGCTGATAGCCTTTGTTACCATATTGGGGCTGACAGCTTGCACGAATGAAGATGAACCAAAGGACATCACAAAAGAAGTAACGATAATAGTCTTGGTGGACTATACAATGTAAGCCAAGAGAAATTATTAGATACTCGGATATTTAATGACGAGATTAAATTAATCGAAGAGTATCTGAAAAGAGATATTCCCAAACTCTTGTGGAATATCCTCAAAAAGTATCAGGGACATGGCTTTAATGCAATAGTTCGGTAAAAACAGCGTATCTATTTGAAGACCAATGAGTTGCAGAATAGCCTAAATCCAATGCAACACATTGGATATCAAGTTATTACAAACTTTCCATCACAGAAAATACCGAACTATTGTATAATATAGTGCGTCCTTTGCGGAATGCGCTGTATTTTTATTATTTTACTGTATTATTAACATCTCGAAATAAGTTTGAACAACTTCATCGGTTGAATATTCCAATGACTTGTTATCACTTATGCAAAAATGGAAAAACAAAGAAACATCTAACAAGGGAAGATAACCCCTAAACGCAGCTCCTTGTCAATCCATTACTAACAATAGTGCGATGAATAAAACAGTTCAACCCATAGCATGATTGACAGCTTTAAGTGCTTTGCTGATAGCCATAACATTATTTTGTGGAGGCTTAGGCATTGGGCGTTTGTTCGGAATATCTGGCATTATTGAATATTGTCTTTTGGGGTATGCTTGTAATCATAGATATAGTGGTAATCTACAAGGTCTTATCTCCGCAGCAACCTTCGGCCCACAATATCTTTTACAAACTTACGGTCGGCCTCGTTAAGACCCAGAACCCACGTGGCTGCCACAGCCACACTTAGAGCGGCCGCAAATCCTATACAGAACCCTACGAAACCTCCGGGCAACGGCAGCAACGGATACAAGTGATATAGCACCCCAAGTGTGACCGACACCTTTACAAGCGGCAACACCACTTCGTTGACATACATTCTGTAGGGCAATTCCACAATCCGGTGGGCTATACGCACACGTATCACCATAACCCACAGATAGAGCGCGATCAGAGTGACGAGTGTGGCCGTCGGGCCACCTCCGAGCCACAGCACGAGGGCCGCGACAGGTATGTAGGAGAGGGTCCATATGCCCACTTGAAGCTGATATCTGTTGATATGACCTGTGGCTCGTATCATCTGGGTGATGGGAGGCTCAAGCGAAACTATAAGACTGTATACAAGCAAAAGCCGCGAAAAGGCTATCATCGGCTCTGTCACTTCCGATTTGCCAAGCCACATGCAAAGCACCTCCGGCATCTCACACAGCAATGGGAATGATATCACTGCCAGCAAAAAGAATGAGATCTTCGACCCCTTGACGCCAAGATGAAGCATCCTCGCGTTGTCACCCGAAGCATACGCCTTGACTATCTGCGGTGAAACGGCCATGAAGAAGTTGACTGAAAAATTGACTACCGTAGTGTATACCTTGTCGCCTATCGCCTTGGCTGTATTGATGAGAGGGCCGAAAAATATATTCAGCAGCACACTCTGTCCCTGCACGGTGAGCATTCCGGAGATGGTGCCGAAGAGGTTCCATCCGGTATAGGAGCCAAGTTCTTTGGCCATGGCTTTATCCTTTACGAACATGATTTTGCAGAACGGGAATTTCACCTTACAGTATGTGAAATATATCCCCCACATAATCCATCCCTGCAGGGCGAGCAGTGCTCCGTATAGTATTAGTTTGTCGGCCAGCACGAAGAATAGCAGCACCACCACTCCCAGACGCATCAGCCCGTCGGCGATACTGAAATACGCATACACACTCATCTTTTCGTTGGCCACTATCTCAGCATGATAAGGCACCATCATCACCGAGGATATGAAGGTGAGAATCGTAAACTGATACACAATCCGGGCAGCATGCAGCTTCTCCGCAGGTATGACGAGCACATCGCATACAAAGTAAGGGCCCACAATCTCACCCACAACCACTATAATCACCGATAGCGCTATAAATCCCCATACCAGCAGGCTGAATGCCCGGTTGTAGGCCGGGATATCCCCCTTACCAAGATGAAAGGACAGAAATCTCTGAGTGGCCGATGACATCGTGGCCACAAGAAAATTCATGGAAGCGATTACGTTGGCGATTACGTTATATATACCATAGTCCATCGCTCCAAGCACTTGTAGGGTCACTCTTACCGTGTAAATGCTGATTGCGGTGAGGAAGAGCATCCGCACATAGAGCATTGCAGTGTTCTTCGCTATCCGTGAATTGGCCGTCGGCTGCTTGTCTGACATTATGTTTATGCTGTTTTCGATGCGTTTGATGTCGGTTATTTTTCTGCCATCAGTTCATTGCGTAGTGTGCGTGCAAGGGTATGGCGGGAGTCATCATTGTCATAATTCCAGTAGAATACTCCTGCCAGACCATTATCGCGTATGTAGTCGCATTTGAGGCGAAGGGAGCGCTCATTATCGAGCGATGCCACCATCTCGCCGTTGGCATCGGCCATATAAGGGGCTTGGGCCTCATCGTCCCATACTTCAGTCGTACCCGGAAGATAACGTGCAAAGCGGTCGCGGTCAATCTCATTCGGGGATTCTCCGCCCCTAAGGGCATAGAAGGGGACGCCAAGCAGTATCTTTGAAGCGGGCACACCCTTTGAGATATGCCGCTCCACATCTTTCGATACCGACCAGTCGCCGCATCGAGCGCTCGAATAGAGATTGCTCTGGTGCTTGGGAGGGCGACCGAGATTATATCCCGACACCATCACGTAGTCGGCATAAGGGAGCATCACCGAATAGTCGATATAGGCGGCGCCATTGTTGGAATAGAACGAAAGCTGGCAGTCTTTGCCGAGTGTCTCTCGAAGCTGCTTCATCACGCGTCCGTAGTTTTTGTCATCCTTGGGCGATGCTGTATGACCTCCCCGGGTCGTAGTGGGGAATTCCCAGTCGAGGTCGATTCCCGCCAGTCGGTAGCGATCTACAAGAGCCTTGCAGTTGGCGGCGAATCTTTTGCGCTTTGACGATGATGCAGCCATCTCAGAAAAGCCCTCGCGCGGACCTCCGCCTATGCAAAGCACAAGCTTTAGATTTTCATTTTCATTACGCAGGTCGGCTATTTTCTGAAATCTTTCGGGATTCTCTATCCTGATGTTGCCGTCGGTATCCACAAATACCCCGAACGCATAGTAGATATGGGTCATCAGATTGGGATCGGGCAGAGAGTCGCGGGTAGACCGCACGTAGGCGGCCACAATCTTCGGGGCTGGTGCGACAGCTGCACCCCGGATGGATTGATTATCTTTTTCCTTCGCTACAGAAGCATATGCACATATCGCCATTGTGGCAATTGACAATATGACTGCCGACAGCACGCCCAACATGACCAGACGCTGGCGAGGATGCGAGGTATTGCTATTTTTAATTGTCTTCATTTTTCAGTGGTCTTTATATTGTCATGCACTGTCGCAATCATCCGGGTCTGTCCGAATTCATGCATATAACAGCAGGCAATGGCTGCTCTAAAAAAATCAAGGGAATCTACTGCCATTCCGCCTCACAAATCCGGCAGTCGGTCAGTTACACATACGGGAAGCGACTTACCGTCTGCGCCATTCATTCAACGCAAAGCCACAATGCTTATTATAAGTAAGTGTTCAAATTTAACCGATAGCATCTGGAAGGATATTTATATACAGTCTGCGGCTTCGTTTGGGCCGATTCCGGCTTGTCGTTCAGTCGAAT
>DKWX01000050.1:0-74679 GCA_002491945.1 Porphyromonadaceae bacterium UBA7141 | reverse complement strand
ATATTCTCCTTCACTCCGCACCGGGACCGACTAAAAAACGGTCCCGCATATTGTATAAATTAGATTTGAACACTTACTTGCTTTTTTATACTTTTACACTCCGCCAGACGTTAAGTAAGTGTTCAATTTGAAATCTAAGTAGTATCCTAATCCATTCTCCATGTCAAATTCCATAACGGAAATCTCCGGCACTCCGCAGAAGGCAAGGAAAGTGCTCATAGTCTGCACCGTGCCTACATCCAGAAGCGGCATACCCTCTGTAATATTCAATCTGCTATCTGCAATTGACCGCTCCGGGCTGCAGTTTCACTATGTGTCAATCTCTCCCATGGAGCCTTATTTCATATCTCTTCTGAATAAGCTGGATATCGGCTACAGCGTAGTGCCACGCGAAATCAGGCATCCTCTCCGTTATGTGAATCAGATGGCTCGCATTGGCATGGGATATGATGCTATCCATGTGCACGGCAACAGTGCCACTATGGTGCTCGAAATGATGGCCGCCCACAAAGCCGGCATTCCGCTGCGGATAGCCCATTCACACAGCACATCGTGCAATATGAAATGTATCGACCGATGTGCCCGCCCACTTTTCCACATGCTTTGCAATTCGCGCATAGCCTGCAGCGAGGCTTCAGGGAAGTGGCTATTCGGCAACCGTCCGTTCACACTGCTTAAAAATGCCGTCGACTCACATCGATTTGCCTTCAATCCCGGGCGCCGCAATGAGATGCGTGCTGCCTTAGGTATAGAAGGATGCCGCGTAATCGGACATGTCGGCAATTTCCTCCCTGTAAAGAATCATGATTTCCTGCTCAATGTATTCAGCCATATCAGCCGGATGGATTCCGACAGCCGCCTTCTGCTTGTAGGCGACGGCGAACTGGCTAACGCTATCCGCAATAAAATCTCCCGGCTCGGACTTGTCGACAAGGTGATTCTCTCCGGTAGTGTCGGCAATCCGGAAGATTACCTGCAGGCCATGGATATGGTGATTCTACCCTCGTTATACGAAGGATTCCCGCTGTCAGTCGTAGAGCAGCAGGTCAACGGGCTTCCTGTGCTTGCATCAGATACGGTGACACAAAAGGTCAATCTCTCCGGACTTATAAGTTTTGCGCCACTCAATGTCGGCGCAGAGCAATGGGCCCTGAAGTCGATTGAAATCCTTTCTGCCACTCCTCACACTGCAGCCAGTGCAGCCCAAGGTTGCGCCGGAGTATGCCGCGAGGGGTTCGATATCACGACTGCAGCCTCTTGTCTACGCGGGATATACCTACATAGCTGAATCTGCGGCGACAAAACCATCTGCCTCAGCGCTCGGCGCGCATCGGATTGGAGAGGAAATCGGCATAGGCCATGCGGATGCCGTCGGCCAGTTCTGTGCGGTAGCTCCATCCCAAGGCAGTGGCCTTGCTCACGTCAAGCAACTTGCGGGGCGTGCCGTTGGGTTTGGAAGTATCCCACACTATGCGTCCCTCATAACCTACAGTGGCCGCCACGAGCTCCGCCAGTTCACGGATAGTCAGTTCCTTGCCGGTGCCGGCATTCACCGTTTCATTCCCCGAATAATTCTGCATCAGGAACACACAGAGATTCGCCAGATCATCTACATAGAGGAACTCACGCAATGGCGACCCGTCGCCCCAGCACACCACCTCGGTGTCGCCACGCTCCTTCGCCTCATGAAAACGGCGTATCATAGCCGGGAGCACATGACTGTGAGTCGGATGATAGTTGTCGTTCGGACCGTAGAGATTGGTGGGCATCACGGAGATGAAGTCCGTGCCATACTGTCGGTTGAGATACTCGCAGTATTTCAGACCGCTGATTTTGGCCAAAGCATAGGCTTCGTTGGTTTTCTCGAGTCCGGAGGTGAGCAGACAGCTTTCCGGCATCGGCTGAGGCGCCATGCGAGGATAGATGCAGCTTGACCCAAGAAACTGCAGTTTGCGGCATCCGTTGCGCCAGGCGGAATGAATCACATTCATTTCAAGCATCATGTTGTCGTACATGAAGTCGGCCAGTGCCCCGGCGTTGGCTGCGATACCACCCACCTTGGCGGCTGCGAGAAACACATACTCCGGGCGTTCTTCTTCAAAAAAGCGGCTCACACACTGCTGGTCGGTCAAATCAAGCTCGGCGTGAGTGCGTGTGACGATGTTGTGATACCCCTGGCGTTCCAGTTCCCTTACGATGGCCGACCCAACCATTCCGCGATGTCCGGCCACATATATCTTAGCGTTTTTTTCCACGTCTGTATCAATAAATAATGTGCGGCCTCCGGGACATGCTGCATGACGCATGCCCGTATCCCTCCCGGATGCCGCGTGACTGCCGTTATTTCACTATCCCCTTTTCAAGATATTCGGCCAGATTGGTGCGCACCTGATCGCCGGCACGCTCCACAGCCACGTGGGCCATATCGGAATCAACCATAAGATTGACAAGCTGCTCGAAACTCGTCTTCTGCGGGTTCCACCCCAGTTCGGTACGCGCTTTGGTGGGGTCGCCCCAAAGGTTGACCACATCGGTCGGACGGTAGAAGTCGGGCGATACCTCCACAAGCACCTTCCCCGTATTCACATCAATACCCTTCTCATCAGGCCCCTCTCCTTCAAAACGCAGTTCGATACCGGCCCTGCGGAACGCCAGGATGCAGAACTCGCGCACCGAGTGCTGCTCGCCTGTGGCTATGACATAGTCATCAGGCTTTTCCTGCTGCAATATGAGCCACATGCACTCCACATAATCCCGTGCATACCCCCAGTCGCGCATCGAACTCAGATTGCCAAGATACAATTTATCCTGTTTCCCCTGGGCAATGCGGGCTGCGGCCAGTGTGATTTTGCGGGTGACGAATGTCTCGCCGCGACGCTCCGACTCATGGTTGAAAAGTATCCCCGAACAACAGTACATTCCATAAGCCTCCCGATATTCCTTTACTATCCAGAAACCATAGAGCTTCGCCACTGCATAAGGGCTGTACGGATGGAATGGCGTCTTCTCATTCTGAGGCACTTCCTCCACCTTACCGTAAAGTTCGGAAGTGGAAGCCTGATAGACGCGGCAAGACTCGGTAAGCCCGCACAGCCGCACAGCCTCGAGGATGCGGAGCACTCCCACGGCCACCACATCGGCCGTATATTCCGGACAGTCGAACGACACCTGCACATGGCTTTGCGCCGCAAGATTATAGATTTCATCCGGTCTAACCTTTGCCACGACCTGCATCATCGACATCGAATCGCCGATATCGCCGTAATGCAGATGGAAATTGGGTTCGCCTTCAAGATGAGCGATACGTTCGCGGAAATCCACCGATGAGCGGCGGATAATGCCATGTACTTCATATCCTTTTTCAAGCAGCAGTTCGGCCAGATAACTTCCGTCCTGACCGGTGATGCCCGTAATCAATGCTTTCTTCATACTGTCTCAGATAGTGATATTCACCACAAATTTACATAATTCCATTCAAACATCACACATTTGCGTGTCAAAATATGCAAACGCACCCTACACACGCACACATTCAGTCTCCCTGCCGCGAATCCTCTGCCTGACCGGAGTCCCACTCCCCCCCTCCCGCGCCCCGCTGTTTAACCGTCCGTCGCTCACTCCACACGTATCCCGGGAGCCATTACATACATCCACACTCCGCAAATCAAAAAATATTTTGTCGGTGTGGAAAATTTTTGTTAACTTTGCAAAGGATATTTGATAACCGAAGCAACATCTCAAGCATGAGGCAGTCGAAACACATATCTTTCACATCTTCAACCGATTTCGCACGGTACCACAGCATACATGCGGCCAACCGACGATTAAAGCGCTATGTGAAAAACTCAGGATGTCAGCGTCAGCAGGCGCAAGGCATCATGTGCGGACGTGTGCATGCGGCAAATCATATGGTATAACGGATTGTGGCCCTCAAGTCAGGCTTGAGCGGCCACAACTGTTTTATATCCGCGACTCACAAGATAGCGCTGACGCTGACAAATTTCCGCGGCTGACTGACTATGGTGACAAAATTCAATCAGACTGAAAATATTAAGGTAAAAACAACATATACGACAATGAAAGTAGGAATAGTTATGGGGTCGGCCAGCGACCGCCCTGTAATGGATGCTGCAGCCGAGACGCTGCGCGATTTCGGTGTAGAACATGAGGTGAAAATATATTCGGCCCACCGCACTCCCGCCGCACTCGAAGCCTGGGTAAGCCAGCTGCGTGAGCGCGGATTCGCAGCCGTGATCGCCGCCGCCGGCGGCGCCGCCCATCTGGCCGGAGTCGTGGCCGCATTCACCACGCTCCCCGTAATCGGAGTGCCGGTGAAATCACGCTCGCTCGAAGGTCTCGACTCGCTGCTATCAATGGTGCAGATGCCCTCCGGGATACCTGTGGCCACAGTAGCCATCGATGGCGCCAAAAACGCCGCACTTCTCGCAATCGAGATGATGGCCATCTCCGACAGCTGCCTCGCCGACCGCCTCGCCGACTTCCGCAAGGCGCAGGCCGAGAAAGTGCTCGCAGCCAACGACTGATCTCCTGAGTCAACTCCGGATGGTGGCGGCATGCTTCCGCCCGGCACAGTTACTTAAACTAATCTGACTTTCTTCCCTTTTTTATAAAATGACTAAAAACCGTATATTCGTCGAGAAAACTGCCCCCTACCGCATCGAGGCCGAAAGCCTGCGCAAGGAACTCAACAGCAATCTCGGCCTCGATATCAAGGAGCTCCGACTCGTTTGCGTCTACGACCTATTCGGATTCACCCCCGAACTGATTGAAAAGAGCGCCTACCGCGTATTTGGAGAGCCGGCCACTGATGCCGTAAGCCATCACCCGGAATTCAATCCCCAGTATGAGGGGCATCCCTATCTGGCAATGGAGTATCTCCCCGGACAGTTCGACCAGCGTGCCGCCTCGGCCGAGGAATGCGTAAAACTCCTCGACCCAAACGCGGAGGTGGAAATCCGTTCGGCCAGACTCCTCATCTTCGACGACGGCGTGTCACCCGCCGACCTTGAGAAAATCAGCCGTTACTGCATCAATGCAGTGGAATCGCGCAAGAAAGACCTATCCCGTCTTTCTCCGGCGGAGAAAGCCACGGCATCTCCTGTGGCCACACTCGATGGATTCCGCCTAATCACTGCGGAAAAGGCCCCGGCATGGTGCCGCGAAAAAGGCCTGGCCATGAATGCCGACGACCTTATGGAGGTCGTAAGATACTTCACCGCCGAAGGACGCGACCCCAACGAAACCGAACTACGCATCCTCGACACATACTGGAGCGACCACTGCCGCCACACTACTTTCACCACAAATCTCACGGATATTCAGGTGGAGGATTCGGAAGTGGCCGATGACATACGCTCGACCGTGGAGGAGTGGCACCGTATCCGCCGCGAACTCGGACGCGAGGAGAAGAGTCTCTGTCTGATGGATCTTGCCACTATCGGCGCCCGATATCTGAAGAAGCAGGGTCTGCTGGAAGATATGGAGCAGAGTGAGGAGAATAATGCCTGTTCGGTGTTTGTCGACGTGGATGTCGACGGTGAGACCGAACGCTGGCTCCTCCAGTTTAAGAACGAGACCCACAACCATCCTACTGAAATCGAACCCTTCGGCGGCGCCTCGACATGTCTTGGCGGTGCCATCCGCGACCCGTTGAGCGGCCGTAGCTACGTTTACCAGGCCATGCGCGTCACCGGTGCCGGCGATATCTGGCAGCCCGTGGCCGAGACTATGTCCGGAAAACTTCCGCAACGCGTCATCTCGCTCCGCGCCGCAGCAGGCTACAGTTCCTACGGCAATCAGATCGGTCTGGCCACTACACATGTGCGCGAAATCTATCACCACGACTATGTGGCCAAACGCCTCGAGGTAGGTGCAGTGGTAGGTGCAGTGAAGGCTGATGATGTGCGCCGCGAACGTCCGGTGCCGGGCGACATCATCCTGATGTTTGGCGGACGCACAGGCCGCGACGGTATCGGCGGAGCCACCGGGTCAAGCAAGGAGCACACCACCAGCTCGCTCGAAGAGTGCGGTTCGGAGGTGCAGAAGGGAAATGCTCCGGAGGAACGTAAAATCGAACGTCTGTTCCACCGTCCGGAAGTGACCCGTCTTATTAAGAAATCCAACGACTTCGGTGCCGGCGGTGTCAGCGTGGCCATCGGCGAACTTACCGACGGTCTTGACATATACCTCGACCGAGTGCCGGTGAAGTATTCCGGTCTTAACCCCACGGAACTGGCCATCTCCGAGTCGCAGGAGCGCATGAGTGTGGTAATCGACCCGAAGGACCGCGAGGAGTTCGAGCGCTATTGTGCCGAAGAGAACCTTGAGGTGACCCACGTGGCCGATGTGACCGACCGCGCGCGTATGCGCATGTTCTATAACGGTGAGGTCGCCGCCGACCTGAGCCGCGAGTTTATCGATTCTGCCGGTGCGCCGCATTATGCAAAGGCTGTGGTAGGAAAAGTGGACTATTCTGCCGATCCATTCCACAAACTCCCTGAAGGGGGCACGCTGCGCGAGCGCTTCGCCTCGCTTCTCGCGCAGCCCAACGTG
This sequence comes from Porphyromonadaceae bacterium UBA7141, assembly GCA_002491945.1. Lineage (GTDB taxonomy): Bacteria > Bacteroidota > Bacteroidia > Bacteroidales > Muribaculaceae > Lepagella. The sequence continues at coordinate 68,106 of DKWX01000050.1, read as the reverse complement.
ACTTCGCAGAAGGGCCTGATCGAGATGTTTGACTCTTCAATCGGCGCATCGACCGTGCTTATGCCTTTCGGCGGACGCCGTCAGGCCACAGAGACACAGGTATCCGTGCAGAAGCTCCCCGTAGGGAACCACCTCACCCACACCGCCTCGCTGATGGCCTTCGGCTTCAACCCCGAGATTTCGAGCTGGAGTCCCTATCATGGCGCTGCCTATGCAGTGGTAGAGGCAGTGGCCAAGGCTGTGGCCGCAGGTCAGGAGTATAAGAAGATGCGCTTCTCCTATCAGGAATATTTTGAGAAGATGACTTCCGACAAGGCTTGGGGCAAACCCCTTGCCGCCCTGCTCGGCGCTCTGCGCATGCAGGTGGAATTCGGACTCCCCTCTATTGGGGGCAAAGATTCGATGAGCGGCACGTTTGCCGACATCAACGTGCCCCCGACGCTGATAGCCTTCGGTGTCGGCACAGTAGATGCCCGCCGCGTAATTTCACCCGAATTCAAGGCTCCAGGTCATTATATATATATGGTGCGTCATGAGGCGCGTGCCGACCGATTCCCCGACACTGCTGCGCTCCGCGACAATTTCGAAGCTGTGGAGAAGGGGATCGCCAATGGACAGATCGTGGCCGCCTATGCGCTTGGCGCCGGTGGCGCCGCCGAGGCTCTGGCCAAGATGAGTTTCGGCAATCTCGTGGGCGTCGAAGCTGACCTTGACGAGAATGAGCTCTTCGCGCTCAGCTATGGCTCGATTATTGTGGAGACCACTGAGAAAATCGATAATCCCGCCTTCGTGGAAATCGGCCGCACCACTGCGACGCCGGAACTCCGCGTAAATGGCGAGCGGATGGATATACTTGAGCTTGAAAAATGCAATCAGGCCCGCTTCAACGAAATCTACCCCGACCGCTCGGGTGTGGAAGGCAACGCCCCGGATGCAGCCGGACCGGAATTCAAGGGAGAGTGGCCCGGCGAACCGACCGGCCATCCGATGGTATTCCTCCCCGTATTCCCCGGCACCAACTGCGACTACGATATGATTCGCGCATTCCGCCGCGAGGGTGCGGAGACCTCGACTTGCGTATTCTGCAATCTCTCTGCGGCCGATATTGAGGCTTCGGTTGAGAAAATCGTGGACGGAATCGACAACTGCCATATTCTGGCGCTGAGCGGCGGATTCTCTGAAGGCGACGAACCCGACGGCAGCGGCAAGTTTATCGCTTCGGTTCTGATGAATGACAAGGTGAAGGGTGCTGTAGAGCGGCTGCTGGCCCGCAAGGGACTTGTAATCGGCATCTGCAACGGGTTCCAGGCTCTCGTCAAGAGCGGCCTGCTCCCCTACGGTCGTATCGGCGAACTTTCGGCCGAGTCGCCCACTCTGTTCCATAACGACATCAACCGCCACATATCGCAGATTGTCGAGACTCGCGTCGGCACGCTTGCCTCTCCCTGGCTCGACGGCTTCAGCATCGGACAGTTGCACAGCGTGGCTGCCTCGCACGGCGAAGGGAAGTTCACCTGCTCCGAGGCTATGGCCAAGAGCCTGCTTGAGGCCGGACAGATTGCCTTCCAGTATGCCGATGCCGACGGGCACGCCACTATGACTTCGCCGGCCAACCCCAACGGGTCGACTTATGCCATCGAGGGGATAATCAGCCCCGACGGCCTGATTCTTGGCAAGATGGGACACTCCGAGCGCTACGCCGAGGGGCTTATGAAAAACATCCACGGCGACAAGAACCAGAACCTCTTCGGCAACGCTGTGAAATACTTTAAGAAGTAATAACCGAAAAAAAGAGACTCTTACTATATATGGCAAAATCTTATGAAGAATCAGGCGTGAATCTTGAGGCCGGCTACGAAGTGGTGAGCCGCATCAAGAAGCACGTGAAATCCACCGAGCGCCGCGGCTCGATGGGCAACATCGGCAGTTTCGGGGGCATGTTCGACCTCGGGAGCCTCGGTTATGAGCATCCCGTCCTGGTGAGTGGCACTGATGGCGTGGGCACTAAACTGAAAATCGCCTTCGCAAGTGGCATTCACGACACAATCGGCATAGATGCCGTGGCAATGTGTGTCAACGATGTGCTGGCACAGGGTGCCGAGCCACTCGTGTTCCTCGACTATGTGGCCGTAGGAAAAAACCATCCCGAGGTCGTAGAGGCCATCGTGGCCGGTGTGGCCGAAGGATGCCGTCAGGCAGGCTGCGCCCTCGTCGGGGGCGAAACAGCCGAGATGCCGGGCATGTATGATGAGGATGAATATGACATCGCCGGTTTTACAGTAGGCGCCGTAGAGAAGTCGAAGCTGATCGACTGCTCTAAGGTAAGCGTCGGTGATGTCTTAGTGGGCATGCCCTCTTCGGGTGTGCACAGCAACGGGTTCAGTCTGGTACGCAAAATCGTGTCTGACAATTCGCTTGCCTTCTCCGATGTGCTGCCCGAGACAGGACACCAGACTCTCGGCGAGATGCTGCTCACTCCGACACGCATCTACGTCAAGCCCGTGCTGGCTCTGTTAAAGGAAGTCGATGTGCATGGCCTGGCCCACATCACGGGTGGCGGTTTTGACGAGAATATCCCCCGCATTCTCAAGGAAGGTCAGGGTGTTGAGGTCGAAGAAGGAAGCTGGGAGATTCTCCCGGTGTTCCGACTGCTGGAAAAATACGGCAAGGTGCCACACCGCGAGATGTTCAATATCTTCAACATGGGTATCGGCATGGTGCTGGCAGTAGATCCCGCAGATGTCGACAAGACCCTCTCCACACTCAGGACTCTGGGCGAGGCGCCGGTGGTAATCGGCCGCGTAGTCGAGGGGAATGGAGTTAAAATCAAATAATTTAACAATCAGAAGAAAATGCGAGCACTTATAAGTGTATCAGATAAGCGCGGCATCGTGGAGTTCGCCACCGCGCTCAGCAAGATGGGATGGGAAATCATTGCCACCGGAGGCACAATGAAGACTCTGCGCGAAGCGGGTCTGACCATCATCAATATCAGTGATATCACCGGATTCCCCGAAATATGCGACGGGCGAGTGAAGACGCTGCATCCCAAGGTGCACGGCGGCCTGCTGGGACGCCGCGATCTGGAAGACCATATGCACCAGCTGGAGGAGAACGGGATCGAGACCATCGAGATGGTATGTGTCAACCTCTACCCCTTCGAGGCCACCATCGCCCGCGACAATGTGACGATGGAGGATGCCGTGGAGAATATCGATATAGGCGGCCCGTCGATGCTGCGTTCGGCTGCCAAGAATTTCCGCGATGTCACCGTGGTATGCGACCCGGATGATTATGCCGGCATACTTAAAGAAATCGAGGAGTCAGGCAACACCACTCCCGCCACACGTCTGCGCCTCTCGGCCAAGGCCTACACCCACACTGCCGAGTATGACAGCCATATCGCCACCTACATGCGCCGCCAGGCCGGTCTGCCTGAGAAGCTCTTCCTGGATTTCGATATAGTGCAGTCGCTGCGTTACGGCGAGAATCCCCACCAGAACGCCGCTTTCTATCGCGCGACCGACGAGGTGTCGTATTCTGTGGCATTCGCACGTCAGCTGGGCGGAAAGGAACTTAGCTACAACAATATCCAGGATGCCAATGCCGCGCTCAATATCGTGCGCGAGTTTGACGCCCCTTTCTGCGTAGGACTGAAGCACATGAACCCCTGCGGCGCAGCCGTGGGACGCGACCTTAAAGAGGCATGGCAGCACGCATACGAGGCCGACAAAGTGAGCATCTACGGCGGCATCGTGGCAATGAACCGTCCGCTCACTGCCGAAGTGGCTGCTCTGATGAAGCCCATCTTTCTCGAAATCGTGATGGCTCCTGCGTTCGAACCGGAGGCTCTCGAGGTACTTGCCTCAAAGAAGAACCTGCGTCTGCTCGAAGTCAACATGAAGAAGAACGACGAGGCTGTGAAACAGTATGTGGGAGTCAACGGAGGCCTGCTCGTGCAGGATGCCGACACTACCATCAAGCCCATCGAGGCTTCGATGTGTGTGACCGAACGTAAGCCTGACGAGACTGAACTGCGCGACCTCGACTTCGGCTGGAAGATTGTAAAGCATGTGAAGAGCAACGCCATCTGTGTGGTGAAGAACGGCATGACACTCGGCGTAGGCGCCGGACAGATGAACCGCGTAGGCTCCGCTGAAATCGCTCTCCGCCAGGCTCGCGATGCCGGGCATAAGGAAGGTCTTGTACTGGCGTCCGACGGATTCCTCCCCTTCGATGACACTGTGGAACTGGCTTCACGCTTCGGCGTGACTGCCATCGTGCAGCCCGGAGGCAGCATCCGCGATGAGGATGCCATCCGCAAGGCCAATGAGAAAGGGATAACAATGCTCTTCACCGGAATGCGTCACTTCAAGCATTAATCCGGCCTCACAGTAAGCAATGATTGCAACCCCTGCCGGCGGCGGATTCTGCCGACAGGGTCAATCCTGACAGAAAGCAATGCAAAGCAACAACGACAATAATATAACACAGCAGACGGTGATGGTGGTAGGCAGCGGCGGACGCTGCCACGCCATCGTCGATGCGCTGGCCCGGTCGGCGAGGGTGCGGAAGATTTTCTGCGCCCCCGGCAACGCCGGAATCTCCGCCCAGGCTGAATGCGTGGACATCCGGCCCACCGATGTCGAAGGACTCCTCGGATTCGCGAAAGAAAATGGAGTGGACTTCACGGTAGTGGGTCCCGAAGCGGCTCTGGCCGTGGGGATTGTGGATGCCTTCCAGAAGGAAGGGTTCCGCATATTCGGCCCGACACAGGCTGCGGCCAGAATAGAGAGCAGCAAGGAATTCGCCAAGCAGCTGATGGTGAAGTATGACGTGCCGACAGGCTATTACGAGGTATTCACCGAGTTTGAGCCGGCCTGGGAATACGTCAAGGCCCGTCCGCTGCCGGCAGTAATCAAATACGATGGCCTGGCCGCCGGGAAGGGGGTGGTTGTGGCCATGAGCTATGAGGAGGCCGAGCAGGCTCTGCGCGATATGCTGCTCGATTCGGCGTTCGGAAAAGGCAAGGTGATTGTGGAGGAATTCCTCGATGGTCCGGAATTTTCGTTTATGTGCGTGGTGTCGGGCGAGAAGGTATATCCTCTCGAGCTGGCGCAGGACCACAAGCGTGCCTACGATGGCGACAAGGGGCCTAACACCGGCGGCATGGGGGCCTACAGCCCGGTCCCCTTCATCAGCGATGAGGTGCGAAACGAAGCTCTTGAACGCATCCTGCGCCCTGTGGCAAAAGCTATGGTGAGCGAAGGGGTGCCTTTCACCGGCGTGCTCTACGGAGGTCTGATTCTTACGAAGGACGGCCCGAAGGTGATTGAGTTCAACGCCCGATTCGGCGATCCGGAGACGGAGGTAGTGCTGCCGCGCCTGAAGAGCGACATTCTTGACCTCTTCGAGGCTGCAGTCGACGGCACTGACTGCGAACTGCAATGGAGCCCCAAGTCCTGCCTTGGCGTGGTGATGGCTTCCGACGGATATCCCGGAGCGTACGCGAAGGGTGCCGTAATCGAGGGCCTCGACCGCACGGAAGGACGCGTATACCATATGGGTACGGCCATCGATGCCGATGGACACACCGTGACTGCCGGAGGCCGCGTGCTGATGGTTGTGGGAGAAGGCGACTCTGTGGCCGAGGCCAATGCGGCCGCTCTGCGCGATGTGACACACATCGGATGCCCTTCGCTGTTCCACCGCACAGATATCGGCCATCAGGCTCTCTGAGTCTCCGGTCTCTTGCACATGAAGAGCCTTGGGGAACGGAATTTTTTCAAAGGCAAAAAAAGACTTACAGGTAAAACAAGAATGATTATAAGCGGAAAAGATCTGGCCCGCGAGGTTAAGGAGAATATTGCCCGCAAGGTGGCAAGCTATAAGGTGGAGTATGGCCGCGAGCCTCATCTCTGCGTGATTCTGGTGGGCGACGACCCCTCAAGCCGCACTTATGTGCGCAGCAAGGGGAAGGCGGCCGCCGAAGTGGGATTCCAGCATACCGAACTCCTACTGCCGGCTGAAATCACCGAGCAGGAGCTGATTGATAAAATCCATGAACTCAATGCCGATGTGGGAATCGACGGCATTCTGGTGCAGCTCCCTCTGCCGAAGCATATCCGCAAGCACCGTGTGATCGAGGCCATCGACCCGGAAAAGGATGTCGATGGGTTTCACTCGCATAATGTTGACGCGCTTTGGCATAAACTGCCGGGCATCCGCGCCTGCACTCCGAAGGGGATAATCAAGATGCTCGACAAGGCCGGTGTGGAAATCGCCGGACACCATGCAGTAGTGATCGGACGAAGCAATATCGTTGGGTTCCCCGTAGCGAAACTCCTGCTCGACCGCAACGCCACTGTCACCATCGCTCACAGCCACACCCGTAATCTGGGCGATATAACCCGCACCGCCGATATTCTGGTGGTGGCAATCGGGGTGCCTAAACTGATTACGGCCGATATGGTAAAAGATGGCGTGGCTGTGATTGATGTGGGAATCTCACATGATCCGGAGACCGGCAAACTCTCCGGAGACGTGGATTTCGACAGCGTGGAGCCTAAGGCTTCGGTAATCACTCCGGTGCCGGGTGGCGTGGGCCCTATGACAATCGCCTGTCTGATGGAGAACACGCTCGACTGCTACACACGCAAGATGCAATGGTAAAGCCGCTAAGCCTCCGCCACCTCTCTGCTCCGGATGCCGGCCCGCAGTGCCGCTGATATGCCGGTGGGGGCGGAGGATGCGACAACAACCTCTTTTTTAGAATAATATATACCGACAAGATGATAGAAAGATATGGCAGAGACGTGATGCGCGACGTCTGGACCGAAGAAAACAAATTCCGCGCATATCTCAAAGTTGAGCTCCTTGCCGCCGAGGCATGGAAGGAGCTGGGTGTGGTACCCGCCGAAGATATCGAGAAACTGAATGCCAATGCGTCGTTCGACATCGACCGCATCAAGGAAATCGAGCTTCAGACACGCCATGACATCGTGGCCTTCACCCGCGCCGTCAGCGAATCGCTGGGCGAGGAGCGCAAGTGGGTGCACTACGGTCTGACAAGTACCGATGTGGTCGACACTGCCAACGGCTACCTCTTCAAGCAGGCTGATGAAATTATCGCCGACGATCTGGAGCGCTTTGCCGAAATGCTGCGCCGGCAGGCCCGCCGCTTCAAATACACTCCCTGCATCGGACGCACACACGGCATTCACGCCGATATCACCTCGTTTGGTCTGAAATGGGTGCTCTGGCATGAGGAGATGCAGCGCAACATCAAGCGCTTCCGCGAGGCCTCGAAAGGTGTGGAGGTAGGCAAAATCAGCGGTGCCGTGGGCAATTTCGCCAATATTCCTCCGTTCGTTCAGGATTATGTGTGCGAGCATCTCGGCATCGATTCGGCCAAGGTGTCGACCCAGGTGATACAGCGCGACCGCCACGCCTGCTATATGGCCACTTTGGCCCTGATTGGCGCGACGCTCGAACAAATGGCTATGGAAGTGCGCAATCTGCAACGCACTGAGGTGCATGAAGTGGAGGAATCTTTCGGCAAAGGTCAGAAGGGTTCGAGCGCCATGCCTCACAAGCGCAATCCGATCAGCAGCGAGAACATCTGCGGATGCGCCCGCGTGCTGCGCGGCTACATGATGACGACCTACGACAACGTAGCACTCTGGCATGAGCGCGACATCTCGCACTCCTCCACCGAACGCATCCTCATGCCCGATGCCACAATCCTGCTCGACTATATGCTCAACCGCATGATGGGCATCCTTGAGAATCTTGTGGTATTCGAAGACCGCATGAAGCAAAATATCTATATGACCAATGGTGTGATTTTCGCCCAGCGCGTGATGAACGCCCTTATCGACAAGGGATTCGTGCGCGAGAAGGCCTACGACACCGTGCAGCCCATCGCAATGCGCGCCATGGCCGAGGGTGCGGCTTATCAGGACCTCCTGGCACAGGATTCGGTGGTAAGCTCAATGCTTACTCCCGACGAACTGGCTGCCTGCTTCACTCTGGAGTATTACATGAAGAATGTAGACTTCATATACGAGCGCAACGGCATCTGACCGACAGCCGCGCGCCGCAGACAATGGCACAGCCGTCACGCCACACCCCTTCCTCTGTTTGGAGGAAGAGTGGCGACGGCATATATAACAGAATAACGATAATACATCATAAGACATCTATAAGCAATGTCAGAACGTTTAGTTGTGATCGGCTCCCAGTGGGGCGACGAGGGCAAGGGTAAAATCACCGATTATTTCGCTTGCCGCGCCGATATGGTGGTGCGCTACCAAGGGGGCAACAACGCCGGCCACACAGTGGCCTTCGACGGCAACAAGTATTCGCTGCAGAGCATTCCGTCGGGAGTGTTCAATCCCCGCACTGTCAATGTGATGGGCAACGGCATGGTGGTGAATCCCGAATCGGTGGTGGCCGAGCTGCAGAAGCTGCACGACCGTGGCATCACCGACTATCAGCTCTTCATCTCCGACCGCGCCGCTATGGTGATGCCATGGCACGGCGACCTCGACGGGGCATATGAGGCCCAGAAGGGAGGATCGAAAATCGGCACCACCAAGAAGGGTATCGGCCCGACATACAGCGACAAGTACGCTCGCACAGGTCTGCGCATCGGCGACCTGCTTGAACCAGAGTACTTCGCCGAGCGCCTAAAGGCCGCTCTTGAGGTGAAAAATCTGGAACTGCGCATGCTCGGCCTAAAGGAATATGACTTCCGGCAGGTCTACGACCGCTATATGGAACTGGCCGGTAAAATCGGCCACATGATCACCGATACATCGGCGCTCATTAATGAAGCAATCCACTCCGACCGCAAAATCCTCTTCGAGGGCGCTCAGGGCATGATGCTCTGTTGCGACCACGGCACGTATCCTTTCGTCACCTCTTCAAGCCCCTCGGCTTCGGGCGTACCGGTAGGCGCAGGTGTGGCTCCGAAGTGGATCGACAATGTGCTGGGTGTGGCTAAGGCTTATTGCACCCGTGTCGGCGAAGGCCCGTTCCCGACGGAGCTATTCGATGAGCGCGCACATGAAATCCGCGAGCGCGGCCATGAGTACGGCACTGTCACCGGACGTCCGCGACGTGTGGGATGGTTTGATGCCGTCGTGGCACGCTACACCGGTATGCTGGCAGGCATCGACAACTGGGCTCTCATGCTCTTCGATGTGCTTTCGGGGCTCGATAAAGTGATGATCTGCACCGGATATGAGTGCGATGGGAAAATACTTCAGGCTCCACCCTCCACCATCAACAAGCTGGCGCGTTGCCGCCCGGTGCTCATTGAGATGGAAGGATGGAAAGAAGATCTGAGCGGCATGAAGAGCTTTGACCAACTCCCGGATGCGGCCAAGGCCTATGTGCGCAAGATTGAAGAACTCACCGGCATACCGGTGGGCATAATTTCCGTAGGCCCTGACCGCACACAGACCATCACCATCTCCGAGAAACTTAAGAATTTCTAATCTGATTCCCCCAACATACGCATATGTCATTTATTGATGAGAGAGTCAAGGAGGAAGGGCTCACGTTCGACGACGTGCTGCTCATCCCCGCATATTCCGAGGTGACTCCCAACATGGTGAAACTCGGAAGCCGCTTTTCACGTAATATCACACTCAACATCCCGATGGTGTCGGCAGCTATGGATACCGTCACCGAATCAGAGCTGGCCATCGCCATGGCCCGCGAAGGTGGTATCGGCGTGATACATAAGAATATGTCGATTGCCGAACAGGCTCAGCAGGTGCGCAGGGTGAAACGCGCCGAGAGCGGCATGATCTACGATCCTATTACCATCACAGGGGAGGAGACCGTAGGCGACGCACTGCATCTTATGGAAGAAAATCATATCGGAGGCATTCCGGTTGTCGACGGAGAAATGCACCTCGTGGGCATCGTCACCAACCGCGACCTGCGTTTCCAGACCGATATGGAGATTAAGATCAAGGACGTCATGACGAAAGACAATCTCGTCACGACCGACAGCCCTGACCTCCAGGAGGCTTCGCAGATTCTGCTCCGCCATAAGATTGAAAAACTCCCGGTGGTGGATGCCACAGGCCGACTGGTGGGTCTGATCACTTATCGCGACATCACCAAGATTCAGGACTATCCAAATGCATGTAAGGATGATAAGGGGCGGCTGCGCGTGGCTGCCGGCGTGGGTGTGACGAGCGATACAATCAATCGCGTCGACGCGCTCGTGGAGGCCGGTGTCGATGCAGTGGTGATCGACACGGCTCACGGCCATTCGGCCAACGTAATCAATACACTCCGTTCTGTGAAGGAGAAATATCCGCATCTGGATGTAGTGGTGGGCAACATCGCCACAGCCGAGGCCGCCGAGTATCTTATCAAGGCCGGTGCCGACGGCATCAAGGTCGGTATCGGCCCCGGCTCAATCTGCACTACCCGTATCGTGGCCGGTGTGGGTATGCCCCAGCTGACTGCCATCTTCAATGCCGCCAAGGTGGCTCACAGCTATGGAGTGCCGGCAATCGCCGACGGCGGACTGCGCTATTCCGGCGACATCGTCAAGGCTCTTGCCGCCGGTGGCGATGCGGTGATGATGGGTTCGATGCTGGCCGGTGTTGAGGAGTCTCCCGGCGAGACAATCATCTATAATGGCCGCAAGTTCAAGTCTTACCGTGGCATGGGCTCGATCGAGGCAATGCAGGCGGGATCGAAAGACAGATATTTCCAGTCGGAAAAAACCGACAGCAACAAGTTCGTGCCCGAAGGCATCGTGGCCCGTGTCCCCTACAAGGGAACTCTGAGCGAGACTGTATATCAGCTGATCGGTGGTCTGCGCTCTGGCATGGGGTATTGCGGAGCTGCCGATATCGAAGCGCTCCACAATGCGAAGTTCACCCGCATCACATCGGCCGGTGTGATTGAGAACCATCCCCACGATGTGACTATCACTAAAGAGGCCCCCAACTATTCACGCTAATTAAATCCCAACAGCGCCGGCCCTCCGGGAGGGGAACGGACCGTTCACCTTCCGGAGGGAGGCGCTACATAACTTATATATGGAAAAAATATTGATACTGGACTTCGGATCACAGTACACTCAGCTTATCGCACGCCGTGTGCGCGAGCTTAATGTGTATTGCGAGATACACCCGTTCAACAAGGTTCCGTCCATTGACGCCGATGTGAAGGGTGTGATACTTTCCGGCAGTCCGTCGTCGGTGCGCGACGCCGATTCTCCGCGCCCCGACCTCAGTCAGATACGTGGCAAGCTCCCTCTGCTTGGAGTATGCTATGGTGCACAGCTTCTCGCCCTGCTCGGCGGCGGCGAGGTGGAGGGCGCTCCGAGCCGGGAATATGGACGCGCCATGCTTACTGTCGTTGCTCCGGAAGACCCGCTGATGAAAGGCCTCCCCTCTCCTACACAGGTTTGGATGTCGCATGGCGACACCATTACCTCGACTCCCGCAGAGTATGAGATTATCGGATCGACCGATAATGTGCGGGTGGCCGCATATCATATCGCCGGCGAGATGACCTGGGGCATACAGTTCCACCCGGAAGTGTTCCATTCTACTGATGGCCCGCGGCTGCTCTCCAACTTTGTGATGGATATCTGCGGATGCCCAGGCACCTGGAGCCCGGCCTCCTTTATTGATTCCACAGTAGCCGAACTCAAAGAAAAGCTGGGCGACGACAAGGTGATACTGGGCCTCTCGGGTGGAGTCGACTCAACTGTGGCCGCAGTGCTGCTCAACAAGGCCATCGGCCATAACCTGCAGTGTATCTTCGTCAACAACGGTCTGCTCCGTGCCAACGAATTTGACGACGTGTTGGCCCAGTATAAGGGAATGGGACTGAACGTTCTCGGCATCGATGCCTCCGCGCGTTTCTATGCCGACCTGGCAGGCGTGACCGACCCGGAGCAGAAGCGCAAGGTGATAGGACGCGATTTCGTAGAGGTATTCAATGAGGAAGCCCAGAAATTCGAAGGAGCAAAATGGCTCGCCCAAGGCACTATATATCCCGATGTAATCGAGAGTGTGTCGGTCAAGGGGCCGTCGGCCACCATCAAGTCGCACCACAACGTAGGAGGACTGCCTGAGAAGATGCATCTGAGTATCGTCGAGCCTCTGCGTCTGCTCTTCAAGGATGAGGTGCGCCGCGTGGGCAAGGCGCTCGGCATCGATCCGGCTCTGCTTGGCCGCCATCCGTTCCCGGGTCCCGGACTTGGCATACGTATCCTTGGCGAAGTGACTGCCGAGAAAGTGGCAGTGCTGCAACAGGCCGACAAGATTTTTATCGACAATCTGCGTGAGGCCGGCCTTTACGACAAGGTATGGCAAGCCGGAGTGATGCTTCTCCCGGTGCAGAGTGTGGGCGTGATGGGCGATGAACGCACTTACGAACGCTGCTGCGCACTCCGTGCCGTGGTCAGCACAGACGGCATGACGGCCGACTGGGTACACCTCCCTTACGAATTCCTTGCCAAGGTCAGCAACGAAATCATCAATAAGGTGCGCGGCATCAACCGCGTAGTCTATGACATCTCATCGAAGCCGCCGGCAACAATCGAGTGGGAATAATCCCCCCCGCTTTGGAATTAGAAGCAAGGAATCAGGAATCAGGAATAAACCTTTTTCAGGGTCCCGCTGTTATAAAGACATAAGATGGCAATTTTCTGGCTTCTTTAAAAAAGCCAACCCCTTGAATTATAAAAAACGCCTTCTTACCAGCCCGAGTTCATACCCTATGACTCGGGCTTTTTTCATCGTCTCACATCTGCACCCTGGCAGAGACGCAATCAGAGAGAGTTACACTATAGTTTTTGGAATATTAAAATATTGTGTTAACTTTGCAGCCCCGTCAGTCAATGACCTGTGAATGGTCTGCCGCAGACTGAAGGGAGAGCCGTCAGCCGGCTGACTCTCGCTGATGTGGGAGCGACGGCACGACGGAAAGAAGAAAAATACATGTTGCAGGAGGGTGTGTTTCCACACCGTCGGCCTGGAGAGGCCGGCAGGGAAGTCGGGTGATGATTCCCGCGCAGACTCGCTGCTGTAATTCTTCGCTTGAGTAAATCCGGCATTCTGTATCCATTCAGGCCAATCCCCACATTTACGCAAGGAATCGGTGAAAAGATACAGAACCCACTGGCACCACGGGAGACCCCCCGCCCAGACGCACAAACGCACACTGCGCTTAAGCTGACGGGAACGTCTCTTAGTTCTCCGGGAAGGGTGACGGATTGAAAGAAGATAAGCCAGAAGACCTACCTGCGACATTGCCAAAACTTACAGAGCACATAGTAGAGGCAACTGTTGTGGCGCATCACGATGCGCGCGGGAATATGGGGCACGAGGCACACCATCCGCCACTCCCACGCGTGATTGAGGTATGTGTGTATGTGTACTCATGTATATCCGTTATGCATGGGCACGCATGCATATGCGCGTATCCATATACCGACGTATCTGCAATACATGATACGAGCGTCTGCCCCGTACGGACACTGAGCGTACGGGCGCGCAGCAAGTCTGTAAGTTATTGGCATTCGCAGGCATAAGCAAGTGCATCTTGCCGCCGGCGAGTCATTGCGAGTACAATCAATAACCCATAACTAACAGACATCAGAAATGAGAACAGCTACAACCGCCGCAGCCACGCTTGCCTTGGCAGCCCTCCTTCCGGGGATGGCATACGCCGCCGACGCACTGTCAGACATCCGATGGACTCCCGATCCGGATGAAACGCAGCAGACTCTGACAAAAATCACCATGCAATTCATGGAAGCCAACTGGGGCATCTCTGGCCACGTGGATGTGTCGGGCATCACCCTCACACGCCGTGGCAGCACCGATACGCTCTATGCGCTGCCCGACCCCATTACCGACTACGCACGCCTCACCCTCGAATTCGGATATAAGGGGGATTCCACTCCGGCCACGGTCACCACCGATGGCATCTACACCCTCCACATCCCGGCCGGAGCAATAACGGCAATTAGCTCAGGCATACCGAATGCCGAAATCAATCAGGATTTCACCGTCAGCTCATCCGTCAAAACCCCGATGACTGAATATACGCTTACGCCTTCCCCCGGTCAAGTGGAGGAAATCAGCACAGTCACAATCTCGTTCCCGGAATCAGGAGGCCTGGACTGGTTTAAGAACGACCTGTTCGGCTCAGGCTCATTCAGCGCCATCACACTTATCGACAAGGATAATCCCGAAATCAGCTACACCGCAGTCAAGCAATCGTTTGACATGGACTCGACAGTCGGACTGGCGTTTGTGGCACCGGGTTCCTCTGAAAAAGTGACCGTCACCGCTCCGGGCACATATATACTTGACATCCCTGACGATATGTTTGTCAAGGACTACACCTCAATCGGCAACAGCCACATCTCCTGCGAATACATAATCCAACCGGCCGCTCCGCTCGAATTCAGCGGCATCGAGGCCTCTCCCGCCGGGGGAACGACCATCGGCGAACTGACCGAGATCTCTCTGCGATTCCCTGCCCTCCCCGACGGACTCAGCTATCCTGTCGGCGACATAGGGAGCGTCACCGTGCTTACTCCAGAGGGGGATACGTATTACGGTTTCAACGCCGCCATAGGAGGCCAAGGGTATGACACGCTCACATTCTCCTTCGCTCCCGAAGGGGCTACGACAGTCAACCAGGCATGCACCTTCACCACCGCCGGCGCCTACACCGTCACATTCCCGGAGGGAGTACTGACAGCCTCCGGCACCGACATCGTCAACCCCGCGTTCAAGCTATCATATACCGTCGACCCGCTCATCAACTTCACCTGCACTTTCGACCCCGCAGACGGAGCCGTAGCGGCCGGATTCATCCCGGTGACGCTCCGCCCCGGCCACAGCATCAACGCCATACAAGTGAATGATGATGCAGCCGGACTCCCATGCTTCAGCAACGGCACTACCGATTATGTGGCGACTCCCATTATTGATAATGCCGACGGCTCGGTTTCGTTTATCCCGGCTGATACGGATGCCGTAGCCACTCCCGGCGTGTGGACTCTGACCGTGCCGGCCCACTACCTATATGGACTTAACGGCAAGGGTGAACGAATCTTCAATCCCGCACCCATCAGCCACACCCTCGTGGTGCGCGAGGCTGAGACATTCGCATATGCCATCACCCCGGCCGATGGCTCGACGGTGGAATTCTTCAAGGATATCACTCTGGAGTTTGCCGGTGATAATCTGAAAGGAGTCAGTCTTGACACGACTGCAGGCTCACCCATGCTGACATCCGCATCAGGCGACGCATATCCGCTGGAAGTACGCCTCAGCGGCAATTACGTGATATTCGTCAACCGCGATGGCCGCACAATCCCCGATGGAGAGTATGTCTTCACCATACCTGCAGGATATGTCGGCACCATCGACCGCGACGGTCTTATGGATTGCGTGCCGGCAATCAGCTCAGCGCTGCGAATCAAATCCTCGGCCGATACCGACTACACAAAAGGTATACTGATTCTCAACGAGGGTTGGTTCGGCCACGATACGGGTTCGCTTAATTTCCTCGCCTCCGAAGGCTACTGGATCTACGATGCCTACCTGCGCAACAATCCCGACAATCACCTCGGCATAACATCACAGTATGGCGAATGCTTTGCCGACCAAATATACATCGTCAGCAAGCAGCCCGAAGGTGATGCACCTGGCGATGGCGGCATACTGACAGTGCTTGATGCTGCATCTCTGCATTATGTCGGCGGGATACATCAGCTTCCCGACGACAGAACCCAACCCCGTGCCTTCTGCGCATGGGACCGCCACAAGGGGTATCTCAGCACACGCGACCACATCTATGCCATCGACCTCGACCGACTCGAGATCCTCTCGGTAGTGGAGGGGACCGACCAGTATACTTCGTTTGACAGCAACGGCGAAATGCTGCGCTACGGCGATCGGGTGTTTGCTGTGCGCCAGTCATCGGGTGTGGATGCCATCGACCCCGTCACGGATGATGTGGTGAATATACCTGCCGAACTGACCGAGGCGCTTGCCGTCACCCCCGACGGTAGCCTGTATGCAGCCACACGCAACGAGGCTAATGAGTTTGTGAAGATTTCCCCCTCCACCCTTTCGATTGAGAAACTGATTGACATCGATGGCGATAAGGTGAAGATTGCCAACGTATGGAATACATGGAAGAAGGCCCCGATTGCAGCCGACAAGACGTGCAATGCCGTTTATTATGTGACTCAGAAAGCTATGGAAGATGAACCGCAAGGTCCGCGCACCGTGGCCAAGTATGACTTCGACAATGACACCTTCACAGAGACATTCATCACACTTCCAGGCACTGCCGATGGTGAAAGTGCCAACTGGGTGCTTTACGGCGAGGGTGTGAGTGTGGATCCCGCCAGCGGCAATATCATGCTTACAGCAGTGGAAGCCGGATACGGTGTGCATTTCAGCCGCAACTGTATCTTTGAGGCTGAGCCGTCAACAGGCGAGATTATCCGCCGACACATCATGGAGAATGGGTATTGGTTCCCGGCAATGGTCCTCTATCCGGATTTCGCCGCACCTGAGATTGACGCGCTGCGTCTGACTTTGCCGACGGATGAGGCTTCGTTTACACTGGATGTGGCCTCTGCCACTACCCTTTCTACGGGCAATCCGAATCTGATCCGCTACACGGCCCGTACGCTGATCGGCTCGGCCGAAGTGACTCCTGCCGATGCTGCGGGAGTATTCGAGGTAAACGCATCTGACGGAGGTGAATATGAGCTTGAACTGACGGCTGATTTCCAAGGGAAATCCACAGCTGTGATTCTATCGGGCATCTCGACAGGCACGGCGATTCTTCAGGCCGATGCATCACGTTTTGACGTCTACAACCTCCAGGGTATCCGCATCCTGACAGGCGCCACACATGCCGACATAAATACCCTTCCTGCAGGCATCTACATCATAGGTGGCCGCAAGATTACAGTACGCTAAGCATATCAGTCCGAAAAAAAACCGACTTGATAATCAAATATCAAGTCGGTTTTTTTCGGACGTGCTTTTTTCGGGCGTAGCCGCAGAAATACCTGACTCTATACGCTTAAACTGAGCCCCGGCCAAGGATGGTCAGGGGATGGCCTCGTAGGCCGCGAGGGTGTCCTCGAAGCGCTGTTCGAGATCTGAGAGAAGGTATAGGCCATCGGCATTCTTCTGCAGTCCCTTGAGACTCAGGGGGTAAATCATAGGTGGATTGTCAAGGTCGAGCAGCTGCATGTCGCGAAGCTGATCTACAGACTGATACACCAGATTCACATCAGCGTATTCATTGCCGTCGGCTCCTTCAAACTTTTCGATTACTACCTTGCAACCGATTGGCGTCTTCTTTTCGATAGCCTCCGGCACTTCGTATTCTTCAACTCCGAGTGCAGTGGTGACACTGGTGATGTTGCTGTCATGCCCCACAAGGAATGTAAAGCGCCGATCAGGCGAACGCAGCTCATCGTAGATATACTGCACCAGAGGATGCGATACATTCGTGGCCACTATGGGAGCCGCAAACAGTGCGTCCTGATACGTATCCTTTACGTGCGCCAGCTGTGCCCATTGGTCGCGGGTCAGCGCATGTCCGAATCCGGCAGCCACCGTATCGGGTTCTTCATAATATTGCAAGATAAAAGCATCGCTGGCCGAGTTGAGTTCCTTGAGCGCAGAGCCCTCCTTCATATAAGGTTCCTTCCACTTTTCGAGCACCACTTCCGTGTCGTAGTTGGTCAGTCCCGCCAATTTCGGATCGTTCTCCTTTGCCATCGGTGAATTCTGCACATCGAGCACTTCCATCATCAGCGTATAGTCGGGCTTGATTTTCTCATTTATGCCGGCCATGCCGTTCTTGCCACCCATGGCGGCAATCTGTTTTTTGGCTTCGTTCTGGAATTCGGGAGAGTCCTTCGTTATCTGTGGATTGAAGAGAGGGTCCATCTTTGAAGGCGTGAAACGATGGTCGACCATCACATTGCCGACAGGCATGAAACCGGAAGTGAAGTAGCGGGCCGTAGCAATGCAACGCTGCATCGAATTGGCGATTACGTTGAGGTCGTCGGCCGTAGGCACATAGTTTTCGGGGAATAGCCCGGCATCTACGGCCCATTTGCGGAAATACTGCCCCATCATCGTCTCCAGCGCACCACCGCGCGATGTGAGTTCACTCTTGCCCGCACTCCATTTGTGCCATTCATGCGGAGTCATACGCCCGAGTGTACTTTTGGAATCTGACAGAGGAGAACGTATGTTATGCCGGCTCAGCACCACAGCTTCTTTAAGTTTGTATTTATCCTTGAATTCCTGAGAACGTTGCTGCTGCGCCATTGCGGTCATGCCCATAGAGCCGGCCATCATCAACAGGGCAACCCAAAGAGTTGTATTCTTCATAGTATCGAGAAAGTTTAGTTACGTCATTTCAACACTTTCACCGATAGTATAGTTGAGTTCGCCTCGCATGTTTAATAACATGATTGGAAGGCAGCCATTCTCGAAAGTTGCGGCTGACTTGACTTGGCGCGAATCGCCGGGGAAGGTCTTAGTTAGTGGGGATAGACAAGATTGTCCGGTGTCGGGGCGTCAAGCACCTCAGTGAGATAGCGGCGTGCTGCCGCGCGTGCCGCAGGCAGATCCATGTAACTATAGTTGCCGCAGTCGCGCGGAGTCGCACCGGGAATTTTCCCCTCGAATTCGGCCACGAACTGCATAGTGCGACGCATCAGCGGAAGCACCTCCTCGCTGCAGAAGTCGCCGGAAAGCAGAAGATAATTGCCCGTACAGCAGCCCATCGGCCCCCAGTAGATGATACGGTCCTTCCATTCCCGGTCATTGCGGAGATAGGTGGCGGCAAGATGCTCCATGGCATGGAGAGCCTGCGGGGAGAGAGCAGGCTCTCTGTTGGGAAGTGTCATCCGGATATCGAATGTGCTGACAGTGTCGCCCGAAGAAGTGCGATCCTGACGGGAGAGGAAGATACCGCGCTGAAGGCGGTTATGGTCGATTGTGAAACTTGGTATTTTTTCCATGTTTTGTGACTGTGAGCGGGGAAACAGGGTTTATGGGCATCAGCGCGTCTTAACGCGCTGATGCCGTCATATATTTACGCCTAAGGAGAGAAGAATGAGAGAGAGAAGCGAATTTATTTTACTATCTGTGAGAGGAAAGGGTTGACAGTTGCCTGACGGTAGAGGGCGTGGGGGTCGGACGACATGATGGCCAGACATTCCGGACACCAATGACCGCCGAGCAGCACGGTGCGCGGGCGCATCATGAACCGGTGACCCTCTGCACATTCCCATTCCACAGCTGTATCAGGGTCGACGCACCCTGTGGCAGTGGCCAGACATCGCCCCCCTCGGAAACGGGCAGCCCTGTCAAGATCTGCGGTAGTAAGGGCAGCGAGCGGACGTGTTTCATCATAGCCGTGGTCGAGAGGCCGCCCTTCTGTCGGAAGCGACCAGTCCTCCCCTTTCCGCCAGCCCGGAATTGCCTTCCACGCATCCATGCCGCCAAAGGCGGCGAAGAGGCGGTCGGAATCGGCATCCGACACCCAGCGGAGTGGACCGAGCACACGCTTCATGGCCACACGCTTCATGGCTGCGCGTATCGCCCATGCCGGTGCAAGCGGAGCGAGGCGGAAATACCACGGCAACTGCCTGATGATTCCGGCCACGAAGTCGGGCATCGTCTCGCCGCTGCGGAAATGGAGTATGAACTCCAGCAGGTCAGAATCAAGATACCACATGCCGTGGAAGTTGCGAGTAGCAAACCAGTTGCGTCCAAACACCTTCTCTGCCGGAGGACACCCGACAGCACGGAGTGTGAGCTGCACGAAACCATAGTTCGACATCCGGTAGCTCTCTCCTCCACCTATATTATAGAAACGGCACCAGAATGAATCAGGCACTTCCGGCGAGGCCACGGCACGGAGCAAACGCCCGCTGTCGGTGTCGCTAACCCATTCAAGACAGCCGCGCAGGGGGACATGGAAGGCAATCGGATCACTGCCGTTCATCAATATGCGGGGATACATGATACCCGTCTGGCGGAGCGATACCCAACGGCGCAGCCCGGACTCGGCGAGCATACGCTCGGCTTCGCATTTGGAGAGAGCGTATCTGTCGTAAGTGGCCACCGATACAGGATCACCCGTACGTCCCCAATGTACACCTTCGGGGCGGTTGCCATACTGCGACACAGATCCTATATACACCACTTTCACCTCCTTACCTTTCGACTGTCGGCGCAGTGCGGCGTCGATGACATGGCGCATGGCAGTGACATTGACCCGATAGGTAAGCTCCGGCTGCCAGTCGGCCTGAGGGCTTACCATCCCGCCGACATGTAGCACCACATCGGCGTCAGCCACTCCGCGCTCCACATCTTCGGGATTCATCAGATCGCCCCATATCACCTCCACCCCATCGGCGATGAATGAAGCCAGTTTGCGGCGGTTGACTGCTCTATCGCGGGCCAGCACCACTATACGAGGTGACCCGGCAGGGGATGTATGGCGGAGCTGCGCCAGTTCGCGCAGCCCCGCCATACCCATCACACCGGTTGCTCCGGTAAGGAATACTGTATACACCCTATTACTTACTTTTCGATTCACAGTATACGCAACGCCACTCTCCGGGATGGTCGGCGGCAGGGCGGAAGATTGAATCCACATTGACTTCCATATTGGAGATGCAGCGTGGATTGCGGCATACGTGCTGATTGCGCACAGCATCCGCGGGTATGAGCTGATTCTGTTTGTCATCACGCCCGGCCCAGCGGAGCAGTGTGAGTATCAGAGCCATTCGCACGAATTTGCCGTTTTCCACCTGACGGAAATAGGCAGCGCGCGGATCAGCATCGACATCTACTGAAATTTCATTCACACGCGGCAGCGGATGAAGAATGCGCATCTCCGGTTTGGCGACGCGGAGCTTCTCGGCATCGAGAATGAAGCAGTCCTTCACTCGGTCGAACTCGTCTTCATCAAAGAAACGTTCCTTCTGCACGCGGGTCATATAGAGCACATCAAGTTCGGGCATCACCTCTTCGAGCGTGCTGACCTCCTTGTATGGTATGCCATTGACTTCACATACTTCCTTCTTCATATAGTCGGGCAGACGGAGCTGTTCGGGAGCTATGAGCACCACCTTCACACCACTGTAGCGGGAAAGGGCCTTGATGAGAGAATGCACGGTGCGACCGAATTTCAGGTCACCGCAGAATCCGATGGTCAGATTGTCGAAGCGCCCGATTTCCCGCTTGATGGTAAGCAGGTCGGTCAGCGTCTGGGTGGGATGGGCGTGCGAGCCGTCGCCGGCATTAATCACCGGGATACGACTGTTGAGAGCCGACACGAGAGCCGCGCCTTCTTCGAAATGGCGCATGGCTATGATGTCGGCAAAGCAGTTGATTACCTTGGTGGTGTCGGCACATGTCTCACCTTTGCTGACGGAGGTATTCTGCGCATCGGAGAATCCGAGCACATTGCCTCCGAGTTCCATCATTGCTGACGTAAAGCTGAGGCGCGTGCGGGTAGAAGGCTCATAAAAGAGAGTGGCGAGCTTTTTCCCTTTGCAGGATTCAGAATATTTCTCGCGATTGGCGATAATGTCAAGGGCAAGGTCTATAATCTCTTCGGTCTCCTGACGTGTGAGATCTGTGGGGTCAATGAGATGTTTCATCAAAGTCAGTGTGTATCTTGGGGGGTTGATTGCAACAGATTACTTCTGCATCCATGACTCATCTGAAGGATTAGCCATGAATTTCTTCAGGCGGACTTCATCGGAGGGCTGGATGTAACCCTGCTCCACTGCCACTTCGACGAGTGTATCGAAGTTGGAGAGGGAATGATTCTCCACACCTGCGGCTTCAAGGCGTTCGAGACCTTTCTTCATGCCGTAGGTGAAGATGCTGACTACTCCGAGCACCTCGGCTCCGGCCTCGCGCAGGGCTTCGACCACATCGATGCAGCTGCCTCCGGTGGAGATAAGGTCTTCGATCACTACGACTTTCTGACCTTTCTCGAGGCGTCCCTCAATGCGGTTGTTGCGACCGTGGTCCTTTGCGCTGCCACGCACGTATCCCATCGGCATACCGAGAAGATGCGCGGCGATGGCGGCGTGGGCGATCCCGGCGGTGCTTGTGCCCATCAGCACCTCGGCTTCCGGATAGAATTTCTTTACTGAATCAGCTATGGCCTGCTCCACAATGTCGCGGGCCGCAGGAGAAGTGAGGATAAGACGGTTGTCGCAGTAGATGGGGCTTTTGATGCCGCTGGCCCATGTGAAGGGTTCATCAGGACGAAGGAACACTGCCTTTATGCCGAGCAACTGGCCGGCTACTTTTTTTGCTGTATCGTTCATTTGGGGTATTGTATTGTCGGTTATGGATACTTTATGTCGGGCGGAGCCATCTCGATGCTCCCCGGACGGTAGAGATATCGGGGCAATTAAGTGTTCAAATTTAACCGATAGCAAATGAAAGGGAATCTTTTCCACAATCTGCGGCTTCTTTTTTGCCGCTCCGGATTGTCGTTGAGTCGAATACGTTTATATTCTCATTCACTCCGTGCCGGAATCGACTAAAAGAAAAGTCCCGCATATTGTATGAATTAAATTTGGGCACTTACTTAAGATTACTTTTCAGATTAAAGCCCCGCCGCTCCGAAGGGCGGTGAGGCTTTATCAGATTTTATCCACAGAAATCGGCTACACACCGACGCCATGCGGCGACGGGATCGGCAGCTGCCGTGATGGGACGGCCCACGACGATGAAGTCGCTCCCTATCTCACGCGCACGGGCGGGAGTAGTGATGCGAACCTGGTCGTCGGCAGCGGAATCGGCGAAACGGATACCCGGGGTGACAGTCATAAACTCCGGGCCGCAGGCTTCCTTGACCAGTCCGGCCTCAAGCGGCGAGCACACCACGCCATCAAGTCCGGCCTCTCGCGCGTTGCGGGCGTAATGGGCTATGACATCGTTGATGTCGCCCTCTACGCGCAACTGCTCGTTCATGGCCTGCTGGGAGGTAGATGTAAGCTGCGTCACTGCTATCAGCAGGGGGCGAGTGCCATCCGCTCGTGTGAGTCCTTCAAGGGCAGCAGCCATCATCTCCCGGGTGCCGGAGGCGTGGACATTGACCATATCCACATCAAGAGCCGAAAGCACCTTCATGGCTTTGCGCACGGTGTTGGGGATGTCGTGCAACTTGAGGTCGAGGAAAATCTTGTGGCCGCGACGTTTTAGTTCGCGCACTATCTCGTTGCCGGCCGCATAATAGAGTTCCATGCCGATTTTGACGAAGGGCTTCCGCTCTTCGGCAGCAAACTTGTCGAGAAACTCCAATGCCTGACCGGCTGAGCCGAAGTCGCAGGCGATTATCACATCTCTCTCTTTTTCCATTGGATTATAGAAGTGTATATATAGTATTATAGGGATATTTTATTTTAATCGGCGGGATTAAGGAGGGGGCTATGTATCTGCCACAGACTCCAATCTCCCGCTGCGGGGGGCCAGGGTCATCCCCGCGGTTCAGACCACTCCGATTATATCTGACAGTCGGTCGATGCCAAGGCGCTCCATCTCTGCCGGAAGAGCGGCTATGATTTTCGGGCAGGCGTATGGGTCGCGGAGATTGGCTGCGCCTACCTGTACAGCTGTGGCACCGGCCATCATCATCTCAATCACATCGCGGGCGGAGCTGACTCCGCCGCATCCCATCACAGGGATACCGCATGCTTTCGACACCTGATACACCATCCTTACTGCCACCGGGAATATGGCCGGACCTGAGAAACCACCCATCACATTGGCCACCACCGGATGTCGCGTCTTCACATCGATGCGCATTCCGAGCAGTGTGTTGATCAGACAGAGTCCGTCGGCTCCCGCATCCTCTGCCGCACGCGCTATGGAGACGATATCGGTGACGTTGGGAGAGAGTTTGACATAGAGTGGCTTGGTGGTGACCGCCTTGACGGCGCGTGTCACTTCAGCCACACTCTCGCAGCTCGTGCCAAAGCTCATGCCGCCGCCATGCACATTAGGACAACTGACATTGAGTTCGATGATACCCACCTGCACTGCCCCGTCGATGCGGCGGCAGGCCTCCACATATTCATCAATTGAGAAACCGCTGATGTTGGCGATGATTGGCTGATGAAACACTTCGCGAAGCTTCGGAAGCTCCACTTCCACCACCTTGTCGACACCGGGATTCTGAAGCCCTACGGAGTTAATCATTCCGGCGGGACATTCGGCAGTGCGCGGAAGCGGATTGCCGAAACGTGAGTTGAGAGTAGTGCCCTTTATGCTGATTGATCCGAGGCAATCGATATCATAGTACTCGGCCATCACATATCCGAACCCGAAGCATCCGGAGGCTGGCACTACGGGATTCTGAAGGCGCACGCCACTCAGGGTAACGCTCAGGTCGCGGGGTGCGGTGGCTGCACATGTGGCATTTTCATTCATTTCCATATTAGTTCCTCCTTTCTGAACACGGGTCCTTTCTTACATATTCCTTTGGGTCCGTCGGCTGTCTGCACTACGCAGCACATGCACACTCCGAACCCACATGCCATGCGTGCTTCCAGACTCAGCTCGCCACTGACGGGCATCGAGTCGCTGAGGGCCCGGAGCATCGGGAGCGGGCCACAGGCATAGAAGTAGGTGCGGGCGGGATCGGCACACGCAGGCACATCGGTGACGAATCCTTTTGTGCCGCGGCTGCCATCGACGGTAGCCACATAGACTTCGGCTCCTGCCTGGCGGAATTCCTCCTCCCATACCACATCGGCAGCTGTATTGAACCCGAGTATCACCACCGGACGCCGTCCGAGTTCCACAAGCCGGCGTGCCAGCTGATAGAGGGGAGCCACGCCTATGCCGCCGCCTAACAGCAGCGGCGAGTCGCCGGAGCGTGACGGGTCGAATCCGTTGCCAAGCGGCGCAAGTACATCGGCCACATAACCCTCAGGCCAACGCGACATTTCTTCGGTGCCCTCTCCCACCACATCATATAGCAGGGTGATACAGCGGCCATCCACGCCACATACAGAAATAGGGCGACGCAGGAATTTACCCTCCACCTCAAGATTCACAAATTGTCCGGGAGCAGTGATGATACCTTCCTTGTCGGCCTCGAGCACCATCTTCCAGGTGCGCGACGTGAGCTGGCGGTTCTCGACCACACGGAGCTTATGCGCTATGTTTGTCATTGTATGATTATTTTCCATTTTATACGGAATTCTCGCAAGCAGGTGTCATGCCTTGTCTGATAAGTAAGTGCATCGCATACCTATGAATCTCACCACTCACCTTCCGGATGGCAGAATGTGGCCACAGGCCACCCCTGCAGTTCCATCCCCTCGAACGGGGTGGCTCTCCCCTTGCCATGAAATGCCGTGGAATCGACACGGCGCACGGCGTTGAGGTCGACAAGTGTGAGCATTGCCGGGTCTCCCTCGGCGATGCCTCCACTCTCGAATCCGCCAAGCTTTAGTATGCGGCGCGGGGTGAGCGACATTAGTTGCACTACGCGGTCAAGGCCGGTACGCCCCTGCACCACAAGGCGGGTGTATATGGCGGCAAACGCCGTCTCCAGCCCTACGACTCCCATGGCGCTGTGCTTCAGGTCGAGGCATTTCTCACGCTCGGCATGGGGCGCATGGTCGGTAGCGATAGCGTCGATCGTGCCGTCCTTGATGCCGAGCAGCAGGGCGCGGCGGTCGTATTCGCTGCGAATCGGGGGATTCATCTTCCAGCGTCCCTCGTTGGCAAGGTTTTCGTCGGTAAACCACAGATAATGCGGAGCCGTCTCGCATGTGACCGGAAGCCCTTCGCGTTTGGCACGGCGCACGAGCTCGACACTTTCGGCCGTCGAGATGTGGCATATATGAAGACGCACCCCCGTCTCACGGGCGAGGTTGATGTCGCGCTCCACTTCGCGCCATTCGCTTTCAGAGCATATGCCACGATGGTTGTTGAATCTGGCATAGGCACCGTCGTGTATGTAGCCGCCGCGCAACAGTTCTTTGACCTCGCAATGGGCTGCCAGAATCTTTCCGGTGGCAGCGATGCGCTTCATGGCGGCACGCATCACATCTTCCGACTGCACTCCGGATCCGTCATCGGAAAATCCGGCCACTTCCTGAGCGAGAGCAGCGTAGTCGGCCAGAGTCTCCTCGCCGATGCGCTGACGGGTGATGGTGGCATACGGCAGAATTTGCACCAGATGCTGGGCGCGGATTGCATCGAGCTGCGGGCGCAGATGCTCTGGTGTGTCGGGGGCAGGTTTGAGGTTGGGCATGGTGCAGACGGTGGTAAATCCACCGGCACGGGCTGCCTCAGCACCTCCGGCAATCGTCTCTTTGTACTCAAATCCAGGTTCGCGGAAATGCACATGCATATCTGTCAGCCCGGGAAGCAATGTCAGCCCGCGGGCATCGATTACCTCCATATCCTCTTCCGGCAGTATGTCGGCTGCCATGCGGACTATACGCGCGCCACCGATCAGAACATCCGCTTTGCGGATACCTTCGGCAGTGTACACATCCGCCCCCTTTATTACGAGTGTAGTATTTTTCATCAGCTATTCGTACCATGTTAATGCCGGGGAATGCTCATCCGGATTCCCCGCAAGGACTCCGGGCCTAACCCTGACGGAATGCGGCGGCTTGGGCACACCACACCCTTTTGTACAAAATTACAAAGATTTTCGCAGCATTCCAAACACTAAGCGGATGTTTAAACGTTTTTAATATGATTCAATTCCGTAACGGTGTGTATGCGGCCTGTCAGATATCAGATGCCGGACATGGCCTCTGCGCATATGGCCGCATACGCGATCTGATTACCCTGGCTGCATCCGGCGGCAAGGAGAGAAATCCTGATGGATAGACTTATGACAAGAAACGAAACTACTGTATCAATACCGTCGGCTTCCGGACGCAAGACACGGATGCCGATGAAGGGTGAACTATCCGCCACGCGACGCGTGGTTATCGCGGGAGCCACTTCCGGTCTGGGACTGGCTCTGGCCCAACGGTTTATCGCCGCAGGATGGACCGTGGGGGCCACTGGCCGGAATGCCGAGGCTTTGGCCGCGTTGCAGAAGTCCGCCCCCGACCATGTCACCACCATGCAGCTCGACGTGAATGCGGCAGATGCCCCGCAACGGCTTGTGGAACTGGCGAATGCGCTCGGCGGGATTGACATTTATCTGCATTGTGCGGGAATACTGCTCTATAATCCCGACCTGAGCCCGGACGTTGAGGTGAGTATGGCAATGACCAATGCCGTGGGGATGGCGCGTATGCTGTCGGCTGCTTTCGGATATTTCCGCGATTCGCACCGTCGGGGACGCATCGTGGCGATTTCATCGGTGGCAGGATGCCGCGGGCTTGGCGACATGCCGGCAT
Organism: Porphyromonadaceae bacterium UBA7141; assembly: GCA_002491945.1. Lineage (GTDB taxonomy): Bacteria > Bacteroidota > Bacteroidia > Bacteroidales > Muribaculaceae > Lepagella. The sequence continues at coordinate 40,640 of DKWX01000050.1, read as the reverse complement.
ATTCGGCATCTAAGGCGTTCGACCAAACATATATCGAAGCGTTGCGCCAGGAGGCCGACAGGCTGCGCCTGCCGCTGCGGATGGTGGATATCCGTCCGGGATGGACACGCACTCCGCTTCTCGACCCCGAACGGAAATATTTGCTGGAGATGCCGGCCGAACGTGCGGCCGACATGATATTCCGGGCGACTCTTACAGCACGGCGCACTGCCACAATCGGCCTGCGCTGGCGCCTTCTGACCGCACTTGAGAACCTTGTGCCTGCACCCCTGTGGCAACGGCTGCACCTGTCTCTGTGGCATACAATTCACAGTTAGCCACCCACTTCTCACCTCAAAGTATCAGCAAAGAGCATAAAAAGCCACAGCCGAGGCCGCCGCCACGTTGAGAGAGTCAACATTATGACGCATCGGGATACGCACCACATAGTCGGCGCTGTCGATTTCGGCCTGTGCAAGGCCGTCGCCTTCGGTACCCATGACGATGGCAAGGCGCGGCTCGGATAGAAGTTCCGGGTCGGAAAGAAGGCGCGAATCATCGCGAAGAGCCATGGCGACGGTCTTGAATCCGTAGTCCTTAAGCCTGGAAGGAGTATCCGTCCACCCCCACGGCACAAGAAACACACTACCCATCGATACGCGTATGGCACGGCGGTTGAGCGGATCGCAGGATGTGGGGGTCAGCAGCACTGCATCAATGCCGAGAGCGGCGGCGCTGCGAAAAATCGCCCCGATGTTGGTCGTGTCGCTCACTCCATCAATCACACATACACGTCGGGCCCCATTAATAAGTTCTTCCAATGGAGCGCACTCTCTGCGACGCATCGCACAGAGCACACCCCTTGTGAGGGTATACCCTGTGAGCGAAGCCAGCAATTCGCGCCCGGCAGTATAGACCGGGGTATCATCAGACATCATGGCAATGACACCTGCGGCATCACCTTCAATATGACGCGCTTCGCAGAGCAGAGCCTCCGGCAACCACCCCTGACGCAAAGCCACTTCAATCACCTTCGGACTCTCTACAATCACCATGGCCGAATCAGGATTCAGGCGATTGCGCAGCTGCGCATCGGTCAGACGACCGAACATCCTCACACGCTCGTCATCAAGCGATTTTATTTCAATCAGTTTCATTATTTCTTTCTGTCTTTGTCAATTGCAGCGATGCTTGCCGGAAATCCATTGCCGCACCGCACTACAAAGATAGCCACTTCCCCCGAGATGCCAAAATTCCCGCGTGTCCGTACAGCCACAACCAAGATGCGGCACCCGACTTGGCAACATTCAACAAGATTGTTGTAAAATTATGTTATAAAGCATAAAACTACCACAATTTATTTGGTCGACTAAAAACAATTCAGTAACTTTGCTGTTGTAAGCTACGGAACAACAGTAGCTTATATAACAAAGTTCCCGTCTTGTGCATCGACGCTATGCGCGAGAACTGAAACGACAATTAAGAAGTAAGCTAACTTCATGACACTGCGTGTGCGGGAAGCACTCACACCGACAGGCAGACGCTGACCTTCATCGGACGGCGCTCTCCTCCGGTCTACCCTACACACCCTTCGCGACCCCCTTTCGACATATCAGGTCCGACCATTGGCTTTGCGCCGACGCCAAATTTGCGGAAGCGCGAGCCGGACTCCGGACCAACGTACGTTTCTCAGGGCCGTCATGCCCGCCACGCAGGTCCTTACAAATAGTTTATAACCCCTAAAACAACTAATTCTTCTTATCATTCCCCATGAGTGCGAGGGAGGGTGTGGACGAAGCTGCGACGGCCGCGACGGCATCAGCTTCATCACAATGAGCGGGAATGACTTTTGTTATGAGAAAGTTTATCATTTCATTGATGGTTGCAATCATGGCGGCTGTAGGCGCATATGCCAACACCACCTCGTCCTCTCACCCCTCTTATACGGAACACGAGTTCGAAAAGGCTGTGCAACTCATCAAAAAGTACGAGACTCTCCATTCTCCCCAACATTGGCCTCTGGTTGGCTATGGCCACAAGGTGCAGCCGGGGGAGAAATTCAGGAAAGGTGAAAAACTTTCGGAAAAACAGGCTGACGCCCTCCTCCGTAAAGATCTGAAGAAATACGCTGACCTCTACAAAACCTACGGCAAGGATTCACTGCTGCTCGGTGTGCTTGCATATAATGTAGGTCCCGGCAGGGTAAACAACTCATCTGTCATGAAACTGCTCCGCAATGGCAACCGCAACATCCGAGAAGCCTTCGAAGCAATGTGCCGATACAAAGGGAAGGTACACAAACAGATTCGTGCACGCCGCATCGAAGAGTTCAAGGCCCTGTTCAAGCACTGACGCCCCGCATGGCGGCAATCCACATCACTGACTCACAGAGACTCACCCACTCTCTGCATCAAAACGACACAACCATCATTTCCGGCCACGGCACAGCCCCGTGCGCCGGATTATTTTTTTACACTCCAAATGCCTCCCCCCGCGCGAGCATTTTGACAGCGTTTTACGCCGCCGAAATTTGCATATCTGAAATCTCATGATTATCTTTGCAGTGATAAGTAAGTGTTCAAATTTAATTTATACAATCTGTGACCTTATTACTAATCGATTACGGTGAGGAGCCGACAAGAATTGGAAATTCGACTGAGCTACAAGCCGGAAGCAGCCTGAACGAAGCCACAGATTATATAAAAGATTTCCTTTCACTTACTATCGGTTAGATTTGAACACATACATATGCAGAACCAACCCTCCGAAATCCAGCTGTTGCGTGGTCAACTGACGGACTTCCTTCAGAACAACCACCTGCGCAAGACACCCGAACGCTACGCCATCCTCGAGAAGGCCGTGGAGCTCTCCGCGCATTTCGGAGTCGACCAGCTCTACAACGCTATGGAATCAGCCGGCTATCATGTGAGCCGCGCCACTGTCTATAACACACTTGAGCTGCTCTGCGAGGCCGGAATACTCAACCGCCACCTCTTTGCCACCAATCAGGCCCGCTACGAAGTGGCACGAGGCTCGCATCTGCATCTCATCTGCCGCCGATGCGGCGCAATTCGCGAAGTCGACGAGCCCGACCTCACATCGCGACTCCTCTCTGAGCCATATGGCGACTTCATACCTGAATACTCATCCACCATCGTATACGGCATATGCGGTGAATGCCAGGCAAAGTCCCGATGACCCGCCCTCATATATCTAATGACTACACTTTAACACAACCTTCAAATCAATAATCTAACACCATGGCAAAAGTCAAGCCTTTCAAGGGGGTACGTCCTCCGAAACATCTTGTAGAGAAAGTGGCATCGCGTCCGTATGACGTACTCAACTCCGAAGAGGCACGCGCCGAGGCGGAAGGCAATGAAATGTCGCTCTATCATATCATCAAACCCGAAATCGACTTCGAACCCGGCACAGACGAACATGACCCCAAGGTATACGAACGCGCCGTAGAGAATTTCCACAACTTCCAGCGCCAGGGGTGGCTCGTGGAGGATGATAAGGAAAAATACTACATCTACGCACAGACGATGGACGGCCGCACACAGTATGGCTTCGTAGTGGCAGCATGGGTCAACGACTACATGGAAGGGAGAATCAAAAAGCATGAGCTCACTCGCCGTGACAAGGAGGAAGACCGCATGAAGCACGTGCGCGTCAATAACGCCAACATAGAGCCGGTATTCTTCGCTTTCCCCGACAATGAGGCTCTTGAGGAAATAATCCGCAATGTCACCGCCGCTACTCCGGAGTATGATTTCGTGGCTCCAGACGGTTTCGGCCATACTTTCTGGGTAATCGATGATGAGGCCACAATAGCACGCATCTCCGAGGAATTCGAGAAAATCCCCAATCTCTATATCGCCGACGGTCATCACCGCTCGGCTGCAGCCGCTCTGGTGGGCGACGAGAAGGCCCGCAATAACCCCAACCACCGTGGAGACGAGGAATACAACTATTTCATGGCTGTGGCATTCCCGGCTTCGCACTTGAAAATCATCGACTACAACCGCGTCGTGCGCGACCTGAACGGACTGTCGGAAGAAGAGTTTATCAACCGTCTGACAGAAAATTTCGTTGTCGAAGAGCAGGGTGAAGAAATCTATCATCCGGCAGGTCTTCACAATTTCGCACTCTATCTGGGCGGCAAGTGGTATTCTCTCACTGCGAAGGAAGGCACTTACAATGATCAGGATCCGATTGGCGTGCTCGATGTGACAGTATCATCCGACCTTATCCTGCGCGATATCCTGGGCATCACCGACCTGCGCTCCGACAAGCGCATCGATTTCGTGGGTGGCATCCGCGGTCTCGGAGAACTGAAGCGCCGCGTTGACTCGGGAGAGATGAAGATGGCTCTGGCCCTCTATCCCGTCACTATGGACCAGCTCATCAACATCGCCGACACCGGCAATATCATGCCTCCTAAGACCACCTGGTTTGAACCCAAGCTGCGTTCGGGTCTGGTGATTCACAAACTTGACTGATCTCATCCCGCCCCGATTACAGCAGGCTCTTGCTTAAGAGACTGATATCTCTCTTTACGGGCGTCAATCTTCCGACAGGCGAACAGCAGGACAACGCCAGCTGTCTGCCTGTCGGGAAAATCATCTCTCCCGTCAGACACACCTCTCTCCCACCCCCCGACCTATCAAAAAACACCTCTCTCTTCCCATCTAATTTACCTTGAACACAATATGGCTTCCCCCATAAAGTCAAAATACATGAAGGCCATCGCCCACCTCGGGGCTTTACTGACAGCCTCGGCCTGGGGCGCTTCGTTTCTCTGCACCAAGGTGCTGATGATCGACGGAGGCTTCACTCCGGTAGAGATGTACGTCTATCGGTTTGCCATGGCCTATCTGCTTCTGCTGGTCTTCACATTCCGCAAGATTCTATCCAATAACTGGCGCGATGAAGCACTGTTCCTGCTCTGCGGCGTGTGCGCCGGGTCGCTCTATTTCATCACCGAAAATTATGCGCTGCAGAACACATCGACTGCCAACGTCTCGCTATTGGGATCGATTTCGCCTCTGTTTACGGCCGCTATAATGGCTCTTGTGTTCCGCACAAAGGTCGGAGCCGGAGTGGTGATTGGTTCGATTGTGGCATTCTCCGGTGTGGCATGCGTGATATTCAGCGGGGGCGACGGATTTGTGATAAAACCCACAGGCGACCTTCTCGCCCTGTCGGCATCTCTGAGCTGGGCCATATATTCAATTGCCGTAAAACGCCTTATCCCGACATATTCAGGTCTTTTCATCACCCGCAAACTCTTCTTCTACGGTGTAGTGACGGCATTGCCTCTGCTCTTCTGGCAACAGGCAGCCACCGGCTCACCCTGGCATCTGAGACTATTGTTCGACATTTCACATCCGCAGCTCTTGCTGAATTTCCTCTTCCTTGTGGTGTTCTGCTCGCTACTGGCTTATCTGATATGGAACGAAGTGATGCGCGTGCTTGGTCCTGTGGCCACCAACAACTATCTCTATCTGCAGCCGCTGGTGACAATGATAGCGGCATATTTCGTACTTGGAGAGAAGATTTTCCCGCTCGGTTATGTAGGATGTCTCCTGATAATCGGGGGTCTGGTGCTTGCCGACAAACTAAAATTCAATCCGGGCCGACAAGCCCAAAGACGCAAGATGTGACCACCCCGTCGTTATACCGGGCACAGACTGCTATCACACGATGAATTGTCACCTTCACTATGGAAAAGATTCTTTACAACGACATACATCTCCCCGATAAAGTAAGCGATATCCTCGAACTCGACTTCTGGGCGCTCCAGCATGTCGGGGCTGCGATGGTGCGCACTGTCACCAATCCGGTCAAATTCTCTGCCTACACTTCCATCTTCGTGACCTGTGGCACTGCCGAAGCCGACATCAATCTTATCGCCCACCGTCTGGAGGCTCCATGTGTAGTCAATGTCTCGGCCGGCGATATCGTGTATCCACGCATCATATCCGATGATTTCGATGCCTCGGTGGCGGTGTTTTCCCAACGGCTTACCGACGGTATGGTGACCCTGCTCAAGGACGCGGCGATATTCTCCATCATCGGTCTTAACCCGATACTGCAACTGTCGTCAGAAGATAGCCAGGACCTGCAACGATTCTATGAAGAAATAATGGCCATTGCAAAAGATTCATCAATGCCATATCCTTTCGAGACGGTGCTCTACACGCTGGTCTCTTATTTTTTCAAGAATTTCTCAAAGTACTACGAGCAGTTCCGCCAGTCTCTTGCCCCTTCGGTGCATAACCGTATCGCCGACCGTTTTATCCGCCTCGTGCAGGAACATTTCAGGCGTGAGCGCTTTCTGGATTTCTATGCTGGCAAGCTCGACATCACTCCCAAACATCTGTCGCGCACCATCAAGATGCAGACCGGTGCATCGGCCGTGGACTGGATTAACCGTTATGTGATTCTTGAGGCAAAAGTGATGCTACGTTCATCCAATCTGAATGTACAACAGATTGCAGAAGCGCTCAATTTCCCCTCTCAGTCTTTCTTCGGCAAGTATTTCAAGAAAGCCACCGGAGTTTCTCCCAAAGATTACCGCAACAGCTTCTCCTGACAGTCGGACTATCCCTAATTATTGCGGCAAATGTTATCTGCGCACACACCACCTCCGTACCCGTACTCGTAATATCTTCTCGGACTTGCCTGCCTCTGCATCAACCTCTGGAGGGCTTCGTTTCTCCATCATTCCTATATCAGCTTCCGGGCCATGAAGAACCGCAATGTGATCCGGGCCACCGGGATATATCTGGTTTTCTTTACGCTTATAGCCACCGAGCATGTGTTTGAACACAGCTATGCCGCAAATATTCTCGGTTTTGACGAGACAAATCTTATCGACCTCAACTGGTATGTATTCGACGGCATTGTCGCCGGATGCGCTTTCACTTACTTCACATTCGCCTTGCGCAAATGGAGATACAAGACCATGACCGCCATAGCCTTTGCACTGGCTATTGTATATCTCTCATATTTCTATTTCTTCATTGACTACGGCGTTGAGAAAGAGATGCTTTCCATCCCTCTGTTTTTCAGAGGGGCGGCGGCGGTAAAGAACTGCTTCGCTATACTATGGCAAAAAAACGCCGCCCTGTATGGCGCCGGCATGACCGCCGCCAATCCAGGTACGGCATTCGCTCCACTCGGTCAGCTATATGGCATTCTGCAGACTCAGGCACTGATAGTATCCATGAAGGAAATCTACGGCTGGCTTCTTATCGTGGCTATAGCATCACTTACAGTAATTCTTATAAGACCAGTTGCCATATTCCCCCAATGGAGCACTGTGCGCCGTGTCATCAAGCATATTGTCAGGACTGACAGAGAATACCGAATTGCAAAACAAGACTACGTACATTAAGCCCCCCGATGGCCGGGGAGACTATGGAGGATGCACACAAAGATTGACCCGACCCACATGCCGGCAACAGCATTCTGCCTCCGTCCGACTGAGTCAGAACGAAAGCCAGCTGAGCAGCTTGGCCGAGAATTCCTCGTTCATCGCACGCGGATACCGAACCTCGGCAAATACCTGCGCAAGATTTTCCTTGCCGTTCTCGGCGACAAAGGGGCGGTTGGCCGGATATTCATCCTTCACCTTGTACAGACTGACAATATCCTCGTCGGCGTCGGCACGATAGCGTTCCTCATGCACCCATGCACGCTGCGGCAGACGCTCAGTAGCCACCCCCTCGCCATCCGGCCAGCCTATGGCCAGACAGGCCACCGGCATCACCATCCGCTCCGGCAGTTCGAGAAGACGCGCAATCTCGGGAGCGTTATAGATACACGTGCCAAGATAACATGTGCCAAGCCCCGACTGCTCGGCAATCGTAGTGATCTGCTGCGCAAGAATCATAGCATCGGCAAACGCAGATGTAAACGACAGGAAATTGTCATAAGCCGCATCCGCGTGATTGATTTCACACCAGCGTGTGAAGCGCGCGAAGTCGGCACAGACAGTGAGCAGAACCGGCGCCCCGGCAGATGCGGGCTGATTGAAATGAAGCGCGGCCAGCTCACGGCGGCGTGCGGCATCGCGGGTCACCACCACAGAGTAAAGCTGCATGTTGCCGCACGTAGGCGCACGGCCCGCCATTTCGAGGATTTCATCCAAAAGCGCCGACGGAACTTCACGGTCGGTAAAACGCCGGATTGAGCGGCGCCCCAGATAATAGTTCTTATCCATTACGTTTACTTTTTTAGGTTTTTCTATCTATTATTTTCCGCAAAGTTAGGAAATTTTTCGCTAACTTTGCAATGCAAGTTTCCACCCTCTCTCCCATCATAATGATAACTCCTCATATATAACAAATTAGAGCCTGCCATGATTCCGACAGAAGGTGATACAGGCAAGCGCCAACCCGAAATAGATATAACCAACACATATCCATAGCTGACCAAATGGCACAACCACGATATACCTACGACCAGGCCTATGAGGCATCCCTCCTGTACTTCAAAGGCGATGCCCTGGCTGCCCGCGTATGGACAAGCAAGTATGCCCTCAAGGACTCCGACGGCAATCTGTTTGAACTAACCCCCGACGACATGCACCGCCGTCTGGCCTCGGAGCTGGCTCGCATCGAACGGAATTATCCCGACCCTCTGCAGGAGGATGAGATTTTCGAGACGCTGCGTGATTTCAGATACATAGTGCCACAAGGCAGCCCGATGGCCGGCATCGGGAATGACCTGCAGGTAGGTTCGCTCTCGAATTGCTTCGTAATCGGACTTGACGGCAAACCCGACTCTTATGGCGGAATCATCAAAATCGACGAGGAACAAGTGCAGCTCATGAAGCGCCGCGGAGGCGTGGGCCACGACCTGTCGCACATCCGCCCGAAGGGAAGCCCTGTGAAGAATTCAGCTCTGACATCGACCGGACTGGTGCCTTTCATGGAGCGATACAGCAACTCCACCCGCGAAGTGGCTCAGGACGGACGCCGCGGCGCCCTGATGCTCACTGTGAGCATCAAGCATCCCGACTCGGAGCATTTCATTGATGCAAAGATGACCGAGGGCAAGGTGACGGGGGCCAACGTGTCGGTGCGCATCGATGACGCATTCATGCAGGCTGCCACTGAAGGGGAAATCTACACGCAGCGCTATCCGGTAGGAAGCGCCACCCCGACTGTCACCAAGGATATCAATGCCGCCGCCCTATGGCGCAAAATCGTGCATAATGCATGGAAGAGCGCCGAGCCTGGTGTGCTCTTCTGGGATACGATAATCCGCGAATCTGTGCCCGACTGTTATGCCGACCTCGGGTTCCAGACTATTTCCACCAATCCCTGCGGCGAAATACCACTCTGTCCTTACGACAGCTGCCGACTGGTGGCCATCAATCTCTACAGTTATGTACGCAATCCCTTTACGCCCGAAGCCGACTTTGATTTCGAGCTATTCCGCCGCCATATGCGTATAGCCCAGCGTGTGATGGACGACATCATCGACCTGGAGATGGAGAAAATCGATCATATTATCGAAAAAATAGAGTCTGATCCGGAGACCCCCGAAGTGAAACAGACGGAGCTGAATCTATGGAAAAAGATAAGAAGCAAGACGCTGCTCGGACGCCGCACAGGATGCGGCACTACCGGCGAAGGCGACATGCTGGCCGCTCTCGGACTGCGCTACGGCACACGCGAGGCCACTGATTTCTCCACTTCCGTGCACCGCGAGCTGGCTCTGGCCTATTACCGAGCATCAGTTGACTGCGCCCGCCTGCGAGGCGCATTTGAAATCTACGATGCCGAGCGTGAGGAACACAACCCCTACATTCAGCGCCTGCGCGAGGCAGACCCGCAACTGTATGAGGAAATGACTAAATACGGACGCCGCAATATCGCTTGTCTGACGATAGCCCCGACGGGCACCACTTCACTGATGACTCAGACTTCATCGGGCATCGAACCGGTATTCTCCCCCATCTACAAGCGCCGCCGCAAGGTGAATCCCAATGACGCCGAGGTGACAATTGACTTCGTCGATGAAGTGGGCGATGCTTTCGAGGAATATGTGGTATATCACCATAAGTTCCTGGAGTGGATGCGCATCAACGGGCATGAGCCGAAGAAGAACATGTCAGCTCAGGAAATCGAAGAACTCGTGGCGCTATCTCCCTACTACAAAGCCTCTTCAAATGAAATCGACTGGGTAGAGAAGGTGCATATGCAAGGTGCCGTGCAGAAATGGGTCGACCACTCGATATCGGTCACCATCAACCTTCCCAACGATGTGAGCGAGGATCTGGTGGGACGTCTATACGTAGAGGCCTGGAAAGCCGGATGCAAGGGATGCACCGTATATCGCGACGGCTCGCGCAATAACGTTCTGGAATCACTGGCAGCCGACAAAAAGCGCCGCGCGACATCGGCAGAGCATCATGAAGCAGGGATAATACGGAATCCTGAACATCTGCTGAAGCGTCCGGTGGAGCTGGAAGCCGATGTGGTGCGCTTCCAGAACAACAAGGAGAAATGGATTGCATTTATCGGTCTTGTCGACGGGAAACCCTATGAAATATTCACAGGGCTGGCCGATGATGAGGATGGGATATTCTGTCCGAAATCGGTAAGCCACGGCAAGATAATCAAGACAATTGACGAGAACGGACGCAAGCGCTATGATTTCCAATTTATCAACAAGCGTGGATACAAGACTACAATTGAGGGTCTGAGCGAAAAGTTCAATCCGGAATTCTGGAATTATGCGAAACTCATCTCCGGAGTGCTGCGCTACGGAATGCCGATCGACCAGGTGCTGAAACTCGTAAGCCAGCTTGAACTCGACTCTACGAACATCAACACGTGGAAGAACGGCGTGGAGCGCGCTCTGAAGAAATATGTGCCCAACGGCACTGGAGCCGTTGGCGTAAAATGTCCCAATTGCGGCGAGGAGGCCCTGATATATCAGGAGGGATGCCTTATCTGCAAGAACTGCGGCACATCACGCTGCGGCTGAATCCGCCACTCTCCCGCATCCCCCGCTGCTCCTGACGAAGTGCGACATCATCAGTGTGGCGACGTCCGGAAGAAGTGAAAAAGGGGATATCAATGGGCGGACATAAAGAAGTTTAACTAAAAATTCTATACACATGAAAGTCAAATTTCATATCAACTACCATACATCCTGGGGTGAGGCACTCTACGTGTGCGGAGCAGTGCCACAGCTTGGCGACTCCGATCTTCACAAGGCGGTAGAGATGCGCCTGACATCCCCCGATGTCTGGGAAGCAGAGGTCGAGCTGCCCGATACGACTGCAGCGTTCGACTATTTCTTCATAGTGAAGGCTCCGGAGAAAACCTGGAGGTTCGAGTGGGGCAAGCCCCATCGGTTCGAGCCTGCAGCCGGTGCGAAACTTTACAATATATTCGACTCCTGGCAGGACATGCCGGCCGACAAGCCTTATTATTCTTCGGCATTTGTCGACGGAATGCTTTGCCGCAGTCAGCGAGATGCAGCCCCTGAGGCTCACGCAGGCACTCTCTGCCTGAAGATATGGGCCCCGATGATTGCCCCCGACGAGGTCCTGGCCGTAGCCGGAGAGCCGGAAGTGCTCGGCAAGTGGAACCCCCACAAAGCCCTCCGCCTCAATGACGCCGACTATCCCCTGTGGGAATGCGAGATACCGCTGAAGGACATAGACGGTCCGTTCGACTATAAATTCCTCATCCTTGGCAAGGAGAAAAATGACGTGCGCGGATGGGAGGATGCCTCCAACCGCATCTACGGCATCGAGCAGACCGAGCCCACGGAGCGTATCGTAATCGACGGATTGCGTTTCGCCAATCCTAATAAGAACTGGAAAGGGGCCGGCACGGCAATCCCGGTGTTCTCAATCCGCACGGAGGATGACTTCGGCGTGGGCGATTTCGAGGATATCAAGCAGATGGTCGACTGGTGTGCCGAGACTGGACAAAAGGTGCTTCAGCTCCTTCCGGTCAACGACACCACTAAGTCCTACACCTGGGTAGACTCATATCCCTATAGCGCCAACTCCTCGTTCGCACTCCATCCGATGTATGTACGCCTTGAGAAGGTGGGTATCCTGAAGGATAAGAAGCGCATGGAGCATTTCAAGACTCTGGCAGCACATCTCAACGAGCTCACTGAAATCGACTATGAGGCCGTCAATAATGCCAAGAACGAATATCTGCACGAGATTTTCCGTCAGGACTGGGCAAAAACCTCAAAGGATGCCGAATATCTGGCCTTCGTGGAGCACAACGACTATTGGCTCCGTCCATATGCCGTCTGGTGCGCGCTTCGCGATGAATACCACACCCCCGACAATTCACTCTGGGGAGACTATGCCACATATGATGAGGTCCGTGTGGAAAATTTCATAAAATCGCACTCCGAAAGGATTGACTTCTTCTATTTCGTGCAGTATCACCTTGACCGCCAGTTGCGTGAAGTGCGCGACTATGCCCACGCCCACGGTGTGGTGCTGAAGGGCGACATCCCGATCGGCGTGGGGCGCCAGAGTGTCGACACCTGGCAGAGCCCGCATCTCTTCAATATGGACTGTTCTGCGGGCGCACCACCGGATGACTTCTCGGTGATGGGCCAGAACTGGGGATTCCCGACCTACAACTGGGACGTCATGGCAGCCGATGGATTCAAGTGGTGGAAGGCTCGTTTCAGCAAGATGGCCGATTATTTCGATGCCTATCGTATCGACCATATCCTTGGATTCTTCCGTATATGGCAGATTCCGCTCGACGCACTCCATGGTCTGCAGGGTTATTTTAATCCTGCAATGCCATTCTCGCCTGATGAACTGCGCAGAAACTATGACTTCTGGATAGACCCTGAGGTTCAGACACACCCGCTGATTCTGGAATGGATGCTCACAGATTTCTTCGGCGATGCTGTCGAGGAAGTCAAGGAAGCCTACCTCATCCCCGCAGGCGGAGGCCGATACCGCCTGAAGGAGCATATCGATACTCAGGTTAAAGTGCGCGCCCATTTCGCTCAGCTTGAGCGCAACGAGCGCAATGCCCGCATCGAGAATGCCTTGATGGGACTTATCGACGACGTGCTATTCATCGAAGACCCCTACCAGAAAGGTCACTATCATCCCCGTATCTCGGCTCAGTTCACTTATCAGTTCCGCAATCTCACGGACTATGAGAAGTGGTGCTTCAACCGTCTTTACAATGACTTCTTCTACCATCGTCACAACGACTTCTGGTATGGCAAGGCAATGTGGAAACTTCCGCCCCTGCTCGACGCCACCGGCATGCTGGCCTGCGGCGAAGACCTCGGCATGATTCCCGACTGTGTGCCGGCTGTGATGCACCAGCTTGAGATTCTGTCGCTTGAGATACAGCGCATGCCTAAGGATCCCAAATCGGAATTCGGCGATACATGGCACTACCCCTACTTCTCGGTGTGTACCTCATCTACCCACGACATGGGTGGTATCCGCGCATGGTGGGAAAGCGACCCGACGCAAAGCCAGCGTTTCTACAACAACGTGCTCCATGAATTCGGTCAGGCACCCTACTTTGCAGAGCCATGGATTTGCGACAAAATTCTGTGGCTGCAGCTTGCAAGCCCATCGATGCTCTGCATCATTCCGCTTCAGGACTGGCTGAGCGCCGACGGCAGACTGCGTCGCCAGAACCCGCAGGAAGAGCAGATCAACGACCCTTCCAACCCGACACACTACTGGCGCTACCGTATGCACATGACAGTGTCGGCTTTGCGCGCCGAGCGCACCTTCAACGCCGCTCTGACCGACAAAATCCGTCAGTCCGGCCGCTAAAATGCTTTCGCATTGACTGACAGACATGTCGCCAATGTGGCCGACACGTCCCTGAAATCCATATATTCTGAGACCCTGCACTGACTACGCCAGTGCAGGGTCTCTCTTTCCGGGGGGGTGGCAGGCTTTATATAAGCAAGTGTCTTAAACGATAGTGAAACCGAGATCATCGATTACTTCGCGCAGGGCAGCCGGATCCGTGGGCCCTGGATAGTGGTCAGATCGGTAGCAAGATCGGCAACGACTGATGTCACAGACCTATGATGAGCCATTTGCCGACGCTCAGGATATTGATTTGCCGAAAGGGAAGAATGCGAGGCGCATCAGTTTGAAGTGCTGCATACCGAAGGGGATACCTACTATTGTGATGCAGAATACGAGTCCCCATGCGAGATGAGTCAGAGCGATTACAAATCCTCCGAGAAACCACCAGATTACATTCATCACCGCTGCAAGACAGCCAGACGGGAAGCCTTCGCTCTGAATTGACGTGCCGAACGGCCAAAGGGATACAAGAGCGAGTTTCATGGTCTGCAGTCCGAATGGAATGCCTATGATAGTGACCATCATCAGTACGGATGAGATGGCATATTCGATGGCAATCATCAGACCACCGAATACGACCCAAATGATATTGAGGATTATATTCATTGTATCGGTTATTTGATGGAGAATACATCCGGGCTGCACTGCGGCCTCATGTACACCCCCGCGATTATAAATTTTTAAAGCCCCGGCATTGTGAAAACAGCCGGGGCATATATATGGTTCAAAACAGGGAATCTGCTTTGATATGGCAGGAGTGAAATCAGCGGGCTATGACAGGGCGAAGCATTCGTGTGAAGAGCAGGGTGAGGATGCCTGCCGAGATCATGCCGATGCCAAGAGCCATCTCATATGGCAGGCCGAGGCCCTCCGGACGCGGAGCGAAAAATATATATGTGACGCATACCACCGTCATGAACACTGCTGGAATAAGTGTAAGCCACCATGCGCCGAACATATTGAATATGCGAACATTGACCTCGCGCGAAAGCCATACGGTGACAGCCCACAGAGTGAATACGGCCAGCATCTGGTTGCACCATGCGAAATAGCGCCACAATACGTTGAAATCAATCATCATGATCATAAACGATACGGCGAAAATGGGGATCGACACGACAAGGCGTTTCCAGAAACTGCTCTGGTCAATGTGAAGGAAATCGGCGGCGATAAGGCGTGCGCTCCTCAGAGCGGTGTCGCCGGAAGTGATGGGGGCTGCAATCACGCCGAACATGGCGAGTATTCCCCCTACCGTGCCGAGCCACTCCACGGAGATACTGTGCACCAGCGCGCCGGCTCCGCCGTTGGAAGGATTGGCCATAAAGTCAGCTAATGCGCCATAGCCACCTGTGAAAGCGATAGCGGCGGCACCCCATATCAATGCCACGATGCCCTCGCATACCATTGCTCCGTAGAATATAGGACGTGCCAGACGCTCGTTGGTCAGACATCGGGCCATCATCGGACTCTGTGTGGCATGGAATCCCGAAATTGCGCCGCAGGCTATCGATACAAACATCATCGGGAACATCGGAGCGTCTTCTCCGGAAGGATGCCGGTTGAAGAACCCGGCCGACATCTCATGTGGAATCTCCACCCCGCCGAAGACAAGCACATAGAGTATGCCTACAGCCATAAACAGAAGCGCACCGCCGAATAATGGGTAAAGATTACCAATCAGTTTATCAATGGGGAGTACGGTGGCAAGCATGTAATAGAGGAAAATCAGACCGATCCAGAATGTGGTGTCCATCCAGCCCGGTGTCAATGAGGCTATGAGCGATGCCGGAGTCATCACAAACACTGCGCCTACAAGAATCATCAGCAATAGCGAGAAGCCCCGCATCACCTGCTTGACAGACATGCCAAGTTGCTCTCCGACGATTTCCGGAAGCGAGGCGCCACCACGGCGTATTGAGATTACGCCGCTCATGAAGTCATGGACGGCGCCGCCGAAGATTGTGCCGAACACAATCCAAAGAAAAGCAGCCGGACCGAACATCACCCCCATTATCGCGCCAAAGATGGGGCCGAGGCCGGCTATATTGAGAAACTGGATGAGGAAGACCTTCCACGCCGGCAGAGGCATGTAATCCACACCATCGCGCTTGGTCAGGGCCGGCATCGGACGGCGGGAGTCAAGACCCACAATCCTCTCCACCAGAAGACCATAGATGAAATAGCCGCCTATCAGCACGGCCAAGGAAATCAAGAAAGCAATCATATGTGTTTATGTAAGATTATTCTACAATCTGTGGCTTCTTTTTTTGCCGCTTCCGGCTTGGCGTTCAGCCGAATATGTAATTTTCCTTCACTCCGCACCGTACCCGACTAAAAAACAGCCCCGCATATTATGTATATTAAATTTGACGACTTACTTAAATTAAATTTGAACGCTTACTTACCAACAACTTTTTTACTGATCCTTAATTTTTTTCATATCCTGCAGTCGTCATTACAACAGGCGGCATATCAACCGAGGAGACGTGCGATCGACTGAAGGTCGAGACGTGCGAAGATGCGATTGCCGTTGGGGGTGAAGGCCGGGTCGGGGAGCTGGAAAAGTTCAGCCACGAGGTGCTCCATCTCTTCGGCCGATAGACGTCGGCCGCGAGTGATGGCGGCACTGCGCGCCATCACCAGAGCCAATCGCTGGAGCATGTTTTCGGCCGGGAGCTGGTCAGCTCCGTAATTCAAGGCATCCTCACTCACCGAATCGAGTATGCGAAGCACAACATCCTTCGGGTCGGCGCCATGCAGATCGGCCGGGACTGATGTGATGCGCCAATGCTCCTCTTTATCCTCTTCAAGGATAAAACCGAGTCGACGCAAATCCTCCTCCACTTCGGCAAGTGCGGTGAGCTGTTCATGCTCGAGCTGTATGCTTTCCGGGAAAAGCACGCTCTGAGATACGGCCTGCTCACTGCGCACCCGCTCCAGAAACTGCTCGTAGAGCACCTTCACATGTGCACGGTGCTGATCTATCAGCAGCACTCCGTCGCGTGTGGAAGTGACTATATACTTTAATCCGAACTGCAGACACACAGGCTGCAACTCTCCCACTCCCTCCTGCTCCATTCCCGGAAGCCTCATGGCTTCATCTGAGGGAGCCGCATCGGGCAATTCCTCCCGCTGTCGGTTCATAAATCCGGCATAAAGCTTATCCCAGTCGCGCAATGCCGGGTCGGAAAATGTCTGAGAGACTCCACCCTTCTTTCTGCCTGAAGCGACTGCGAGATCCGTATTGCCATGGAATCCTGCGAATTCCCGGTCGAAACCCGATGCGGGCGCGAAGGAATCTTCGGCATCGACAGAGAATCCGTGTGGCATACCTTCCGGACCTGCGGCACCGGCGAATCCCGCACCGATATCGCCCTGCACATCAAAAGGATTATAATCCACAGGCATCTCCACACCCGGGGAATCCGGGTCAGACCCTTCCGGCTGCGGACTAACAGGCACGGCATCCGAATCGAAATCAATCGAAGGCACTGCTGAATTCTTGCCCAGCGAAGCCTTCACTCCTGCCACAATCAATGGCCAGATCTCTTGTTCGTATTCAAATTTTATCTCATTCTTAGTGGGATGGATATTGACATCTATAGAAGCAGGATCGACCTCAAACTTCAGGAAATAACAGGGCTGAGTATCGGAAGCTATCAACCCGTCGAAACAGCTTACGATTGCCTTGTGAAAGTAAGGATGGCGCATATTGCGGCCATTGACAATCAGGAACTGCAGGGCATTGCGGCGGCGGGCGAACTCCGGGCGCGACACAAAACCGTGCACCTTGACCAATTGAGTGTCGACCTCTACAGGCAAGAGCTGCATCTTCAGGTTATTCTTCCAGATGTCATGTATGCGCTGATGCAACGAGGCCGCCCGCAGATCGAGCTGGCGGGAGCCTGTGTCGATACTCATGCGTATATTGTTATTGACCAGAGCCAGACGCTCAAACTCGCGCATCACATTCGAAAGTTCCACATTGTCGCTTTTAAGGAACTTGCGGCGCGCCGGGACATTGAAGAATAGATTCTTCACACTGATACTCGTACCCTTCTCACACATATCCGGTTGCTGGCTTTCCACCTTCGAGCCATTTATGATAAGGCGGGTGCCCATCTGGTCGGCCTCCCTGCGGGTGCGTATATCCACCTGCGAAATGGCACATATAGATGGCAGAGCCTCTCCTCGGAAGCCCATTGTGCGGAGACGGAAAAGGTCATCGGCCCGAACTATTTTAGAAGTGGCATGGCGCTCGAAGGCCATTCGGGCGTCTACCGGCGACATTCCACAGCCATTGTCGACCACCTGAATCAGAGTGCGTCCGGCATCCTTGATATAAATTCGGATATCCGAGGCACCTGCATCGACGGCATTCTCCACCAGTTCCTTGATGACCGAAGCCGGACGCTGTATTACCTCACCGGCAGCAATCTGATTGGCCACCGAATCCGGGAGAAGTTTGATAATGTCGCTCATTTTAGTTTTGGGGTTGATCGGGGGTCTCCGCAGAAGCGGCTGACGTGGAGGATTCAGGTTCAAGAACAGGAGCAATCACCGAATCAGGTTCAGGAGGCGCGACCGGCGCAGGCGGAGGTGCGGAAGGACGCACAGTCCCGGTGAGGAAGTATTCCTCAAGCTCAGGAGTCAGTTCGCCGAGATCATCGTCCCAGCGCACCTGCGTGGGTTCGGGTCCATACCATTCGCGCTTAGGGCGCAGCACATCGAGCCACTGCGCCTTAGGCAGGAACTTCTGACTCCTCTTGACCATAAAGAGAGGCGTGACCGTACCGGTGACTTCGGGCCACATTTTCAGCCGTTCGAGCGAGCCGTCTGCCATATCGACCGTCAGATAAGAGCTTTCCGCATCCACCAGACGATTGAACGTGGAGTCTGCTTCCATAGGGATCATGATGGTCTGCACCGAGCCTTCGGCTTCGAGTCGGCGCAACTCCCCATTATCAAACAGCATCAGCATTCTATCGGCATGCAGCTGATTGAAGAAATCCTCTTCCACATGCTCCATCATCATCGCCATCGATGGGATTCGGGCATAGTCGGCAGTGGAATCGTTAAAATGCACCACAATCGTATCGCCGCGCAACTGCCGCTCCTCACTCCATACGATGGGGAGACGATTGAGACGCAACAATGAATCCAGCTCCGTAAATATAATCGTATCTGCCAGCCCCTGCATATCCTTGCGGAAGAAGCGGGCCCTCGGGAATGCCTTTGCCATATGCCATATCGAATCGCCTTCAGTCTGCCGGGCGGGGATTGCCGGCCCTACGGGAGTAAGGATTTCCTCATCCGGATTCCACTCTACGGGAGGTATATAAAGCCTCGGCAAATCAAACGAGATTGAATCCGGGCCGTCACCGAATGTCCACCCCGGAGCGAATGGCATCCGTGAGCCATCCACCTCCAGAGCTGCCACGGCGGCCGCCTCCCTCTGCTCAGCCACAAGGCGAGGGCTGCGCTCCAGCATCCAGGTGCGGATAGTGTCGGCGCGCAGGAAGAGAGTGTCTCCCTGCGAATACTCCATCATCAGCGGGTACTCTGTAGCCATAGCCTCACGCGTCGCGTCATTGTATATGCCGAATCCTCCGATCAACACGGCCTTGCGGGCCGTATCCGTAATCACCATCGGACGCGGGCGCTTCGCCGGAGAGCGGAAACTATATGCGCGGCTGATTCGCGTATTCGGATCATAGACGATAGAATCGCCCTCAAGCGTAGTGGTGCGCTGCAGTGAGTCGGTATGTGCGATTGTAGAGCGGCTCATAAGTTCGGCCACCCCTGTATCCGTATTATATAGCCCTTCGGAAGTAATGATTTCATCTTCGGTTGTGATGATGCGTGTCGGAGTCTCGATGCGTGCGATGTGGGTACCTGTATTATAAAAAAGTGTGTCGGTGAACATATGGAAATCATTCTGCTCACCGTGCAATTCCACGTCGTGATAAAATACCGCATCATTTGTTGACGGACTATACTGACCGTAGACTGAAGTCAGCGTATTGAGTTCATCTTCCAGTCGTCCGCCGCATGCATACCATCCCAAGTCGGCGGCCAGGTCATAATCGAGGCTGTCGGTGGTGAGTGTGGTCTTCCGGTTAATCATTCTCACCTGCGGCTGCGAGGGGCCGCATCGCAGTCTTGCATAACGGTCGGTGCCGTTGTAATATAGCTTGTCTGAATAGACGAAAAGCGTGTCGCCCTGCTCCATTCGGACATGTCCGAATGCATCCATCGAATTAATCCCCGGGAAATAATATGCCGAATCGCAGAACATCCACATCCCCATCTGCCGGAATCGGACGTTGCCTTTCACCAGCTGACGGTCAGTCTGCGGGCCACCCTCGCCGAGAGTGCGGATTATTGAGTCGGCCTGTTCGAGAAATACCTTGTCGGAACGGTTGCGGTCGGCCGAGCCGACCTGCGGCTTAAACGAATGCGACGGCGCAGGACGGTGAAAACTGTCCGGGCGCGCCTTGGCCCGGGCGTCGGCAGCATGTTGCCGCGCCGCTGCGGCACGGGCATTATTATTGGCGCTCTGCGCCGAGGCCTGGCGTACCAGACTCAAAGCACAGAGCGACAAAATCAGCGCGAGGGCCGCCACAACGCGCCTGGGGTTGTGGTCAATACACCTCATTTTATCCAGCCTTCGTATTGGAATTCACATGGATACCATCCATCTTCGATGCGCACATATGTCTCATGGATTTTCTTCTCCACCCAGTCGCGCAGTATTCGGCCCATCTCATGATTCTCATACATCATCTTGAGCATATTGTAATCCTCGAGCATCGATGCCTTATGACCATCGGTGCGGGCCGTAAGCTTCACTATCGCGGCCACATCGCGGTTCTTGCGTTCATCCTTCATAATAAACGCCTCACTCACCTCTCCGGGTTGCATCTTCTCGATACGCGCGGCCACCTCCGGAGGCAGCTGCTGCATCTCGAATCGCGTGGAGCCTGTCTGATCATTGACCATGACACCGCGGTTGTTGCGTGAATCCTTATCCTGCGACACTACGCCTGCGGCCTGCTCGAAAGTAAACTTGCCAGCCTTGATATCGCGGCCGAGCGAATCGAGCCGCTGCACTGCGATGGCCAGATCCTCGTCGCTGACGTGCGGCCGGAGCAATATATGGCGGAAATTGGCCTGCTCCCCACGCTTCTCAATAAGCTGTATTATATGATAACCGAATTCAGTCTCCACAATACGGCTCACCTTCTTCGGGTCGTTGAGATTGAAAGCCACGTTAGAGAATTCCGGAACGAAATCCGCCTTGCCGTGGAATCCAAGTTCTCCGCCCTGTATAGCCGACCCCTTGTCTTCACTGTTCATGATGGCAAGAGTGGCGAAATCGGCCTCCCCGTTGTTGACGCGCTCCGCATAGTCACGCAGACGAGCCTTGACATCCTCCACCTCCTGGCGCGGCACCATAGGATTGAGCGTAATGATCTGAGCCTCGACCTTGAGCGGGACATAAGGAATCGAATCCTCCGGAAGCGACTCATAATACTTGCGCACATCGCGGGGAGTGGCCTTTACATCTTTTGTGAGATTTGCCTTGACCTGCTCCACGATATAACTGTTGCGGGTGATATCGATAAGCTGCTCGCGGAGCTGATTCATCGGTTTGCGGAAATATTGCTCCAGTTTCTCCTTGGAGCCGAGATTGGCTATAAAGAAATTCAGACGTCGCTCCACTTGGGCGAGCACCTGCGACTCGGGAGCTTCGATAGTATCGATTTTGGCCTGATGGAGATATAGTTTCTCCACAGCCATCTGTTCCGGGATATAGCAATATGGGTCGCCGGGAATCGGAGTGCCCTCCGATCGTAACTGAGCGTACATATCCTCCACATCGCTGCGGAAGATTGCCTCGTCGCCTACTACCCATGCCACTTCGTCGACGACATTCTTCTTCGGCGCTGCCATAAGCGAGATACTCACCCCGGCCAAGGCCGCTATAGCGGCCGGTATTATCAGTCTGTTGGTCTTCATCCAGTGTTGGTTACCAGTAAAATTAAGTCTGAAAGATTATTTTCGGGAAGAGGGACGGTGCGCATCGTAGCCCTCCCTGTAATCCCGGAGACGTCCTTCCTTGCGGGCCTTTGCATAGAGACCGGCTATGAGTTGCCTCTCATAGGACTGCCCCGACTCCAGCTCGAGCCGGCCCGCGATTATCGGGGCTGCCACCTCATAGGGCATCACCTCGCCCGAAGGGAGGAACGAGGAGATATGCAGCAGATATGTCATGCCTCCATAAGCGGTCTCGAAATTCTGCCGTGTCGCCACAAAAGAGTCGGGATTGTCAAACCGATATGGGATCTGACGCGCAATCAGATTCCAGTCAGTCCATTTATCCTCGAAAAAGGAATACTCTATTGCGTCAGCCAATCCGTAACGCTCCAGATTATCGATGGCATCCGGTGTGGCTGTCATCATCCACCGGCGTATGTCAGCCAGCCTTGCGGCATCTGAAGGCACCTTGACGTAAAGCCCCTTCAGCACGGGGCGCTCCAGTATGAGCGACGCCGAATTATCCCTGAAATATGCGCGGATAGAATCGTTGGGGACACTCCATCGATGGGAAGCACGGAGGCTCCGCCGGTAGGACGCCACCATCAGACGGCGCCGATATTGCTCCGCCATTCGGTCGATGCGTGCCATTTCATCCGGGTCATCTCGCACGATGTCGGCAAGAAGATGACGCTCCACCCATCCGTCGACTATGGAATTGAACAGTTCGGCACTGTCGGCCGGGGCCATTCCGGACGGGATACGGCAGAGGACCTCGGTGCGTGTAAGCATCGAATCGCCTACGGCCACGACCACATCGTCGGCCGGAATTTCCTGCACTGGTGTCTGCTTGCGGCAGGCTGTGGAGCAGATGGCTACGGCGGCGACACTGGCCAATATGTATGACAGAGCCGGAATTTTCATCACTCGTGTATATAATCAACGGTGCAAACCGCTTCAGCTTACAAATTTACTAAAAAATTTTCTGACCGGAGCTTAATGAATGAAAAAAGTTATTACGGACTCCTCCCCGGTCCGGCCGAAGAATCCGGTCCGGGCTGAAGAACAGTAAAAGGTGCCCTCCCCTTTTTCAGAGACGGGCACCTTTGAAATTTAACATGTTCCACGGTAATGCCGGGCTTACAGGCAACGCGGGCGCAATCAGCGGCGCGCCGCTTTCCGATGAATCCGGCGCATTCATGAGTCATGCATGAAATGCGGGGATGCCGTGGATTATTTTACCTTTTTGAGCACCTTACGGTTGATTTCCACCGGGTAGCGTGACCGTAGGTCGGAAATCCATACCTGTTCGAGTTCTTCCTGATAATCGCCGGTGACAAGGCCTCGCACATCGCTTACCTCCTCCGGAGCATCGATGACACGACCGTCGATCATGAGGCAAGTCGAAAAGTTGGCATTGGGCGATGTCGCCTCACCGACACCGAACATCAGGGCATCGACCATCGGATTCTGTCCGCGCTGCACAAGCACGCGGTCGATGGATGCCTCACCCTTGTATTCCTTCTTAAGTGTGGCCAAAGCCTCATCTTTGGGAAGCGCGGCATAGCGGCGCGCCACATCGGCTGCCACAGAGTCATTCTTTGCCTGCACGAGGATACCCTTGGCGTGGGGCACGTCCCACTTATAATTTGAGCGGTTGCGCTCAAAATATTCTTCAAGGCCCTTGATATCTTTCGAAGCCTTGTCCCATACATTACGCACACTTGCCTCATAAAGGAGCGAACCATTGGTGTATTCGTGAAGCAGGTTGCGATAGTCGGCTTCATTAGCCTCGAGCCATGCCTCTTCGGCCTCGACCAGAGTGGAGTTCTCAAAATTTGAGATGGCATTATCGAGGTATTTCGCTCCTATCACAGGATTGGGCTGAAGGCCACCGTGCATTGAAGAGAGGAACGCCTGCAGCATCACCGGCTGCTTGCCGACTTTCATGATTTCTTGCGATACGTATTCCGGAGTCGAGAATGTGACGTAGAAGAGTGAATCGACGCCGTTGGAGGCCACATACGAATTCAGCTTGCCGACGAGAGCGTCATTGAGACGCGCGTTGTGCTTTTTGGCCAGCTGCGCCGTCTGATTCTTCTTTACCAAGGCGCAGCGCTCATCCTGGGGATTCATTATGCGGGCGATTTCCTGAGCGCGCATTTCGTCGAGCGAGGGGGGATCCTTCCTGTCGATTTTATTTATGATATGCCAGCCGAACTGGGTGCGGAACGGCTCACTGATCTGCCCTACCGGAAGCGCGAATGCCACGCTGTCGAATTCCTGCACCATCATTCCTGACCCGAACCATTGGAGCAGACCTCCCTGACGGGCCGACCCCTTGTCGTCGGAATATCGCATGGCCATATCCTCGAACTTTGAGGGGGATGCCTTCAACACCTCATAAATGCTGTCGATGCGCGCCTTGCGTGCGGCCGACTCTTCGGGGGTGCCTTTCTGGTCCATTATCAGGATATGCGAGGCGCGCACTGTGCCTCGTGCCGGGCGATGGCCGCCAGTCTTTACGATATGATATGCGACAGGGCTTTCAATCACTTCCGACACCTCGCCGGGCTTGATGCTGTAGGCCGTAAGTTCGAATGTATAGGGATATCGTCCGGCCGTGATATAGCCCAGACTGCCGCCACGTGAGTTTGAGCCACGGTCCTGACTGTAGAGTCTGGCCATCTCTGCGAAATCACCGCCGGCCATGACCACATTTCGGATCGAGTCGAGTTTAGCCACTGCGGTTGCGTTAGCTTCGGCCGAAGGGGCCTTGAAAATCATGATATGGCTTGTGGGCACCTCCTCCCGGCTGCGGCCATATGCTTCGGCTACAAGCTTGTCGAGATATACAGAATCGGTCATATACGGAGCGGCCAGATCATGACGGTATTGGTCCATCTCCTGGCGGAATGCGGCCGTAGTGTCGATACCCGCAGCCATAGCGTCGGCCACTTTGAGGCGGTAATTGACAAACATCTCCACATAATCCTCCAAAGGTTGCGGAGCCAGCTGCTGCTGTGAGTTTTTGTGGTAGAGATATTCAAATTCCGATTTGGGCACGTCAACACCGTTGACGGTCATTATCACCGGATCTTTGGCGGCCCAGGCCAATGCGCAGATGCCAAGGCCGGCCCCCAACAGAAGTGTAGTCTTCATGCTTGTTTAGGGATAGTTCTAAATACAAAATGCAATCCGGCACGCCATTCCGGAGGCTGCCGGGTGCTCCGGCGGCACTCTGCCGCTATCGCACCTATGAGATATAACGGCAGCGGCGCGGTAAAATTATAGAAGTCGTTTAAACTTTTTTCGATGCCGGGATTCATTATTATTTTGAGCAGATGTCGCATCATGTCATGCCGCATGGTCAGGCCGGGTCAGCAACTCCATGACGACAGGAATTTCAAGCGCATGAGGCGTATTTCTTCTTCGGTGTATTCCGAGCCGAGTTCCTGTATCGCGGCTTCAAGGTCGTCTTCCTCAAGCGAACGCAGATAGTCGAGTATTTCCTGCTGACACTCCTCTTCGAGTATCTCATCGAGATAATAGTCAATGTTCAGGCGGGTCCCCTCAAGCACGAGATTCTCAAGTTCGGCAATCAGCTCATCGAACTCAAGCCCCTTGCTGTCGGCAATCTCTTCAAGGTCGATTTTGCGGTCGATACTCTGTATGATGTATACTCTGGTCTTTCCGGTGTCGGCCACGGTGCGCACCTTGATGTCTGATGGCGGCTCGATATTGTTGCGGCGCACATATTCCGTGATTACCTCAAGAAACTCCTCGCCGAAGCGGCGGGCCTTGGCCTGCCCTACGCCGTTGATATTGGCGAACTCCTCGGTATCGGTAGGATACATGGTGGCCATAGCCTCAAGCACCTCGTCGCGAAGCACCACATACGGAGGCATGTCAATGCGCGCGGCGATGCGCCGGCGCACTTCCGAGAGCATTTCCATCAATCCCGTATCGGCTCCTGCGGCAGTCTCCTCATCCCCCGCCTCAACGGTGTCTTCATCCATTTCCGCAGGGCCGACAATCATGAACTTCTCCGGTTTCCCGATAAAGTGACGCCCCATGGGGGTTAGCTTGAGTATGCCGTAATTCTCCATATCATTGGTAAGATATCCGGCTATGACGGCCTGCTGTATCAGAGTGTTGAGCAGACGGTCTTCTACATCGGCAAGTGCTCCGAAGAGTTCGAGCGCATCGTGACCGAGGCGATGTCCCTCCTCAGTGTGGCTACCTGTCAGGAAGGCCACTATATATTCGGATTTATATCGCTCGCCAAGCATACTGCATGCGCGGAGTACCACGAGCAACTGCGGTCCGGCCTCTATACGTGTCTTCGGATTGCGGCAGTTGTCGCAGTTGCCGCAACGGTCGTCGGTCATCTGCTCGCCGAAATAGCTGAGCAGGATTTTGCGGCGGCACACTGCCGACTCAGCGTAGCGGGCGGTCTCAAGCAGAAGCTGACGCCCGATTTCCTGTTCGGACGGTGTCTTCCCCTGCAGGAGTTTATCAAGTTTCTGAAGATCCTTGCTTGAATAGAAAGCGATACATGTGCCCTCGCCTCCGTCGCGGCCTCCGCGACCGGTCTCTTGATAATATCCTTCCAGACTTTTGGGCACGTCGTAATGTATGACGTAGCGCACATCGGGCTTGTCGATACCCATCCCGAAGGCTATTGTGGCCACAATGATGTCCACCTTTTCGGTCAGGAAGTCGTCTTGATTTGCAGCCCGAGTGGCGGCATCCATCCCGGCATGATAGGCTTTGGCTCGGATTCCGTTGAGCCGAAGCACATTGGTGAGTTCCTCCACCCTGCGCCGCGACAGGCAGTAGATTATGCCTGATTTCCCGGGGTTGCTCTTGATGAAGCGTATCACGTCGCGGTCTACATGCTCTGTCTTCTGTCTTACTTCATAATATAGATTCGGGCGGTTGAAGCTCGATTTATAGACACGGGCATCGGTGATACCGAGATTTTTCTGAATATCGTGCTGCACCTTGGGAGTGGCCGTGGCCGTAAGGGCTATCATCGGGCGTGGAGATATACAATCCACCAGACTCCGGATTTTACGATATTCCGGCCGGAAATCATGTCCCCATTCAGATATGCAGTGCGCCTCGTCGATGGCATAGAAGCTGATTTTTATGGAGCGCAGGAAATCGACTGTCGACAGTTTGGAGAGAGATTCAGGAGCCACATAAAGCAACTTTGTGCGCCCGGAGCGCACATCCTCCTTCACCTTAAGCACCGCAGCCTTGCCGAGCGATGAATTGAGGAAATGAGCCACCCCCTCGTCGCCGCAATGCGAGCGTATGGCATCCACCTGGTTTTTCATCAGGGCTATAAGAGGGGATATGACGATAGCCGTGCCCTCCGACATAAAGGCCGGGAGCTGGTAGCATAGTGATTTGCCGCCGCCCGTAGGCATCAGCACAAACACATCCCGGCCATCCAGCAGGTCTCTGATTATAGCCTGCTGATTGCCTTTGAAGCCATCGAAACCGAAGTGCTCCCTGAGCGCCCGGAGAATTTCCTTGTCATCTGCCATTATGCGAGAGTATTTGTTGAGGGGGGGGGACGCGCGGAGATGACGGATATATTGGTCAGTCACACCGTTGCGTATTCAAAGTTAAAAAAAAATCTTGGAAATCAAAACTATCTGTGGAATTATTTTATATATGCTTGCAAAAAAATCCCGCAACTCACTATGGAGTGCGGGCTTTTCAGAGAGTGTCAATTTCAAATTATGGTGCAGCAGGGTGCGATGACATGCCGTCGCTACCGTCGCTCCGGCTGTCGCAGACAGCGTCAGTCGGCAAGACGCACCTTATCGAAATTCGCCTGGTCGAGGCGCGAAAGCACGTAGGCCGCATCGACTGTGAAGTCCTTGACATGCATTGAGGGGACGTCGAACATGGCGTCGACCATGACCGTCTCCACTATCGAGCGCAGTCCGCGGGCGCCGAGCTTATATTCTATCGCCTTGTCGACGATAGCCTCCAGTGCATCCTGAGTGAATTCGAGGTGCACGCCGTCAATTTCGAAGAGACGCTTATACTGTCGCACCAGAGCATTCTTCGGCTCCGTCAGGATGCGCAGCAACGCATCGCGGTCGAGCGGATTGAGCGCGGTGAGCACCGGCAGACGCCCTATGATTTCGGGAATCAGACCGAAGCTCTTCAGGTCCTGCGGCAAGACGTAGCGCATCAGATTGTCGCGCTGTTTCTTCTTAAGCGTCTCATCCTTACCGTAGCCCACGACATGGGTGTTCATGCGGTTGGCTATCTTGCGCTCAATTCCGTCGAATGCCCCGCCGCAGATGAAAAGGATATTCTTCGTGTCGACGGCTATCATCTTCTGGTCAGGGTGCTTACGCCCTCCGTTCGGGGGCACGAGCACTGTGGAGCCTTCCAGCAGTTTGAGCAGTCCCTGCTGCACACCTTCGCCGCTCACATCGCGAGTGATTGAGGGATTATCGCTCTTTCGCGCTATTTTATCAATCTCATCGATAAAGACGATCCCCTTTTCCGCGCGTTCCACGTCATAGTCGCAATTCTGCAGCAGGCGTGTGAGCAGCGATTCGATATCCTCGCCCACATATCCGGCTTCGGTGAGCACCGTAGCGTCGACGATAGCGAATGGGACATCGAGCAGACGCGCAATGCTTTTGGCGAGCAACGTCTTGCCTGTGCCGGTGGGACCGACCATTATTATATTCGACTTTTCGATATCCACATCCGTGTCGCCGACTTCGGAGATAGCATCACGCAGAGCGGCCTTGGGGGCGTTCTTGTCGCGCGAGGCCTCCTGGGCTATACGCTTATAGTGGTTATATACCGCCACAGATAGATATTTCTTGGCCTCTTCCTGCCCGATGACATACTGGTCGAGATAATCGCGTATTTCATGCGGTGTGGGGATATCCTCCTTCTTATGCACTCCGGAGGGTGTATCCTTGCGGCGGGCGGCCAATGCCTGGTCGCGTGCGCTGTCGATGTATGCGATACAGTCCTCGCATAGGGTCAGACCGTCGAACACCTTGACCACCGTAGTATCGGCAGTCTCTACGGCACCGCACATCATACAACGCGTAGCGTCATTTTTCTTTGTCATTCGTAATATTATTAAATCCGGAGAAAGAGTCTGTTCAGTCCTCGCGTTTGCGGTTATTGACCAGAATCTTATCAATCATACCATACTCCTTGGCCTCGGCGGCAATCATCCAATAGTCGCGGTCGGAGTCGGCGGCCACTTTTTCGAAGGGCATTCCGGAGTGATCGGAAATTATACGATACAGCTCATCCTTGAGCTTGAGAATCTCGCGGGCCGTGATTTCAATATCCGAGGCCTGTCCCTGGATTCCGCCGAGCGGCTGATGAATCATCACACGCGAGTGAGGCAGGGCGAAACGCTTCCCCTTCTGTCCGGCCACAAGGAGCACAGCGGCCATCGAAGCGGCCATACCGGTGCAGATTGTCGACACGTCGGAGTTGACGTATTGCATAGTGTCGTAGATGCCCAGACCTGCGTATACACTTCCGCCCGGAGAATTGATATAGAGGGAGATGTCTTTGTCGGGGTCGACAGAGTCAAGATAGAGCATCTGTGCCTGGATGATGTTGGCGCTCTGGTCGCTGACCTGTGTGCCGAGGAAGATGATGCGGTCCATCATCAGACGAGAGAACACATCCATCTGCGTCACATTGAGCTGACGCTCTTCAAGGATGTATGGGTTGAGGTAGTCGGCCTGCGGCATTGACACCGCGCCGGCATTGGCATCCACGAATTTCACGTAGGAGTCGAGCGTATTGGAACTCATGCCGAGATGATGCACGGCGTAATTCCTGAAGTCGTTTTTCATATCAAGAGTCTTGTAAGAGATTTACGCGCATCCCGGATTGCGCCCGTCTGACGGCTGCAATCCGGGATGTGGGTGTGTCTAAAAAAATATTATTCCAGATAAGCAAGTGTTCAAATTGTATAAAATATTCCCTTTCAATTCCTATCGGTTAAATTTAAACACTTACCTAAGTGTCCGAATTAAATTCAAACCACTTATTTACTTATTTCATACCACTACTTATTCAGAATCTGTAGCGACAGCAGCGGCATAATTACTCGGCACCAGCCTCCTCACCGACTTCCGATGCGAAGAGAGTGCGGAACTCCTCCACATTGACGTCCTTCTCATCGAGCGAGACATTCTCCTTGATGGCGTTGAACACCTTGAAGTCCATGCTTTGCTGGGCGAGACGCTGCACATTCTTCTCATCCTTGAGGATTTCCTGAGCATATTTCTCCACCATTTCCTTCGGAGCGTTGGCCATGCCGTACTGGGCGAGCTGCTGCTGCACTGTCGCCATGGCGAGGCTCATGAGGTCGGACTGCTCTACCTTCACCTCAAACTGACGTGCGATAGCCTCGGCCACGAGGTCCCACACGAGCTGGGGACGCATTGAGGCGAAAGCCTCATCTACGTTTTCAGGTGTGATTTTCTCCTCACGCTGCATCAGATACTCCTTGAGCACCGGCTCCGGAAGCTCGATCTCGCCTACTGCGTCCAGCACACCCTGCTTCGCATCGATGGTGAAGCGGTAGAAGCTGTCGTGGCCAAGTGCGTTGGCAATCATCTCCTTGATGGCATTGCGGTATTCCTCTTCATTGTGCACCTTATCCTTGCCGAAGAGATTTTCGAAATACTCCTCGTTGAGTTCGGCGGGCTGCACCACGATGATTTCTTTGATTTCCATCTTGAAGTCGCCGTGATGTGCTGCTGCGTCGGCCTTGTCGATGTTGAGCATCGAAGAGAGTTCCGCCTCATTGCCATCACAAGTGGCGGCGGGGTTGAACACTACAGTCTCCCCTACTTTCTTGCCGTCGAAGAGAGCCTCCTGGTCCTTGTTCTTGAAGTAAGACGGGGCGAGGATGCCGTTCTCCACTACGATACCCTCTGCTTTGGACTCGCCATTCTCGTCAAGCTCGGTGATCACACCCTTCACCAGGGCGTTAGGCTCTACGGCCTCTCCGGGAACCTGCTTGCCGAAGCGCTTGCGGAGCTGCTCGTCCTCGTTGCCGATCATTTCATCGCTCACAGTGATGTTGTAGAACGGCACATGGAGGTCTTTATTGACATGAGTGTCGATTTCGGGAGCCACACCCACCTTGAATCTGAATGTGAAGTCCTTGTTCTCGAGGTTGAATTCCTCCTCCATCTTGACGGGCATGGGGTTGCCGAGCACGTGGAGGTTCTCATTGCGGATATAGTCGTAGACGGCATCGCCAACTTCCTTGTTGATGACGTCATACTTCACGGCGTCGCCATATTTCTTGCGGAGCAGACCCATGGGAGTCTTACCGGGACGGAAACCGGGTTCCGGACGGTGCTTGGAGATTTCCTTGAGCTGCTTCTCTACTTTGTCAGTATAATCCTTCTCTTCGATAACAACAGTGATTTCACCGTTGACGTTGTCGATAGGGGCGTAAGTTACGTTCATTTCTTTATATAATCGTATATTTATGGTATTTCTCGGTCTTTACGGCGATAAGCCGGCGTCATTATGACTGACCGGACATCGGCCGCAACACAGCCTTTGCGGAGGTGGAGAGAGAGAGTGTAGTCTCTTCGGGTCAGAGACCGTCCGCAAGGATGAACTGACACGCTATAACCGGGGTGTCTGCAAGAGATTACCCCTCAAATACCGCGCCAGAAATCTGTTGAAAGCCATCCGAAATGCAAAATTACACAATTTTTGCGAGATTCACCCTCTTTGAGAGAAATATTTCTCATCTGAGCGCAGTCAGGCGGGTCAATATCGGCGCATATCATAGGACGGCGCGGGTTCCTGCGGGGAGAGGGAGGCTCAGCTACGGTAGAAGCGGCTGAATACGGCCACCGTGTCGTTGAGGTCACTGATGCTGCCGGTCTCGCAGGCGGAGTGCATGGCCCATATGGCGCAACCCATGTCGACTCCGGCTATATCGAGTTGCGATGTGAGGATATTGCCGAGTGTGCTTCCGCCTGCCACATCCGCGTGATTGACGAAATACTGGCATTTCACACCGGCCTCTTCGCAGAGCGCGCGGAACACGGCATCGCCGCGCGGATCGGTCATGTATTTGCAGTTGGCATTGATTTTCACTACAGGGCCGCCTCCGAGCACCGGATGATTCGTCGGGTCATATTTCTCTGGATAATTCGGATGCCATGCGTGGGCATCGTCGGCCGAAATCATAAACGTGCGCTCCAACGCGCGGTAGAGGCGCACTGATGAATCGGCCGGCTGAGCCATTGACTCTTCTGCGGGGCACTGCTCTTCTTCATATGACGCGCAGATGCGGTGCATAAGATTGCGCAATGTCGGAGCGGCGGCTCCCTGACGGGTGCCGGAGCCTGTCTCTTCATTGTCGAAAATGGCCATCAGACGGGTGGCGCGCACGGAGTCGCCGCAGGTTTCAGTCAGCGCACAGAGTGAGGCAAAAGCCATCGAGAGGTCGTCGAGACGCGGCGACACAATATAATCCTCATTGTATCCTACGCCCGGGAAAACCGAATCCACCGGATAGAGCACGGCCTCGTAAGCCAGAATATCCTCCGGCTCCACACCGGCCTCATCGGCCAGCAAACACTTGACAACGCCTCCGCGCGCCTTCTTTTCATTAAACTCCTCGACCGACATATACCCCATCACAGGCTTCATATCTTTTTGCACCGACAGAGGGTTGCCGTCGTTGACGGCACGGTTGAAATGAATCGCCAGATGAGGAATCACGGCCACGGCATTAATCAGGTCGACCAGACGTGTGACGGGATGCAACGGATCGTCGCCGCGCAACATCAGTCGTGCCGCTATCGACAGCGGACGGTCGAACCAGGTATACATAATCGGACCTCCGTACTTTTCCACATTCAGACTCACTACGCCTCCGTCGCCGTAGATCTCCGGATTCGGCTTGAGTTTGAATCCGGGGCTATCGCTATGCGAGGCAATGATATGGAACCCCCCGACCGGAGGAGGCACCGTGCCGCACACAAATGCGAAGAGCGCCGTGTCGTTATGCTTCATGTAATAGCGGCCGCCGGGCAGCAGCTTCCAGTCGGCCGCCGGATCAAGCTCAGTGAAGCCATGATTGGCAAGCACCTCTTCGGCCTCGGCAACGGCAAAGAAATTGCAGACACTCGTATTGAGCATGGCCGCTATACGTTCGGCCGCGCATGAAGGCATCTCAATGGCAGAATTGAGCGCCATGTCTTCCTGCACGCGCGACGGCAGGTCGCGTGTCAGATCATTTAAATCGTAATCCTGATTATGTCGGGGCATGATGGTATGTGTGATATTATGACTTGTTTTTCACAGCCACTTCGCTTGCATTCAAGCATTTACTTATTGCTGTAATAAATATGGTTGAGAGCTCGGAGCACATTGCACAGCGTCTGGCTCCAGTAGGCCACAAATTCCTCGCGGGCGTGGCGATAGGCCTCCTCAAGGCGGTCGCCATCGGTATCCTTCACCACTGATACAAAATTATACAGCGACTGGAATATGTCGGCCAGACATTCGGATACGGATGAAGCTATGGGGGTGTCGCTGTATTTCATATCTTCCTCAAACGTCTCAAGAAACACATCTTCGGGACCGAGAAGCAGACCGATGTGCCGGCGCACACTATTATAGTAATCTTCATCTACATATGAAGCGTAATATGCTTCATCCATGTCGTTATCCTCCTCAAGCGCCACAGAACCGTACTCATCCCATTCATCCTCGTCGTGGGGATGATGATGGTGATGATGCCCGCATTCCGGGTCGGAGCATACGCAGCCGTCGCCGTCATCGTCGTCGTCATGCCCGGCAAAACGGCTGAGGTCACGCCGGGTCACAATGTCGGTAAATTCCATATACAGACGTGGCAACAGCCGAATCATGGAAGCCACAAACGAATCGGGATTATCCTCCGCGGCATTTTCGACAGTGACGCAATATTCTGCGGCCAAAGCCGTCAGGCCAAGCAGGCGCGTGCGCATACTGTGCATCTCTTCAGTCGGTGTATTCATTATATAACCCTTTATCATTAATATATCTGACCACCTGCGGAGGCACCCCTTCAGGCTCTCCGCCGCGTGCCAGCGCACGCCTTATGGCCGTAGAGTTCTCCCCTTTCAGAGCCACTCCCTGAAGTATAACACATCCGGGGGGTATTTTGTCACATTCTGCCTCCTCATCGCCGGGACGCGGATAGACTATAAGACCGAAATCCCGGATTATCTCATCGGGGGATTTCCATCGGCCGAAGGCCGAGAGATTATCGCCCCCCACGATTAGGCGGAATGTGCAGTCCGGATAAGCTTCGGCCAAAGCGCGCAGCGTAGCGATGGTGTACGACGGGCGCGGCATATGAGTCTCGAAGTCGCTCACTCTAATGTACCTGCGCTGCGGTTGCGGAATTGAGTCAATGGCAAGCCTGGTCATGGCCAGCCGGTCGGATTCGGGAGATATGCGACGTCCGCTCTTAAATGGATTGCAGGGACTCACCATAAGCCACACCTCATCCACTCCCCCCTGCTGCAATGCGGCCGACGCCACGGCGAGATGTCCGCAGTGAGGAGGGTCGAAGGTGCCTCCGAAGATACCGATTACACGGCGTGGCGGTGGGGCGTCATGGTTCAGGGCAGACATGGCATACATCAGTCGGTGAGAAAATCCTTTATCAGTGCGGCCACTTCCGAGACGGCGCGGTCAAGGTCGTCGTTGACCACCTGGCAATCATAGCTGTCGGCAAACCCGAGTTCGTATTCAGCCTTTGCCAGACGTTTGCGTATACGCTCTTCCGGGTCAGTGGCACGCCCGCGCAGCCTCCGTTCGAGAGTCTCCAGACTTGGCGGAAGTATAAATATCGAGAGAGCCTCGTCGCCATAGCAGCGTTTCACATTGAGTCCGCCTCTGACATCGATATCCATTATAAGATTACGGCCGCCGGAGGTGACACGCTCCACTTCACTGCGCAATGTGCCATAGCAGGTGCCGGGATACACCTCTTCCCATTCCACGAAATCGCCGCGTTCGACCCGCCGGTGAAAATCTTCGTTGGATATGAAATAATATTCCCTTCCGTCCTGCTCCTCGCCACGCGGCGCGCGGCTTGTGGCCGAAATCGAGAATCCGAGGCGAAGCTCCTGATTGTCGATAATCCGCGATATGATGGTGGATTTGCCGGTGCCCGAAGGGGCGGAGAGGATTATGATCTTTCCGTTCATCTGGTTGGTATTGAGGGAGAGGCTGGGTTCGGGATATAGGGTCTGCATTTTTCGGTGTGTGAGGGGGTGGGGAAAAAATAATTTTTTCTTTGCCTGAGCCCTTGCGTGGAATAATCAGAGGACGTTGAGCACTTGCTCTTTTATCTGCTCGAGTTCGTCTTTCATACGCACCACTATTTTCTGCATCTCGGCGTTGTTGCTCTTTGAGCCGAGGGTATTGATTTCACGCCCCATTTCCTGAGCTATGAAACCGAGTTTCTTACCCTGTCCGGCTTCCGGGCGCGGTCCCTCCGGCTCTCCGAGAGTGTCGAGGAAATAATCAAGGTGAGAGCGCAGACGAAGTTTTTCCTCACTGACATCAAGTTTTTCGATATAGAAAATCAGTTCCTGCTCGAGCCGCCCTTTGTCATAGTCTATGCTGCGCAGAGAGGCAAGCTGCTCCTCAAGTCGCTGGCGGATTTTCTCGATTCGGGATTTTTCGAAAGGCTCCACTTGCGAAAGCAGCGATCCGATATTGGCGATTTTATCGCAGAAGAAATCGTAAAGCTTGCGTCCCTCCGTGATACGGAAATCAGTAAGGGCATCCACTGCGGCACATGCGGCTTCAAAGAAGGCATCGCGGTCGGCCGGATGAATCTCCTCCACCTTTGTCTGAAGCGTATCAGGGAGGCGCAGCAGTGTGGCATACCAGTCAGCCGGAGGCTCGATGCCAAGGCGGGCTGCCATCTCCTCCACCTGGGCACGATATGACTCGATTACGGGGAGATTGAGAGTAGCATTTGATGTGGGTTCGGTATGCTCCACAGCCGCGGTCATCTCCACTTTGCCGCGCTCCAGAGCCGGGGCTATCCGGGTGCGCGCATCGATTTCGAGTTCGCGGAAACAAGACGGCACGCGCATAAAGAGATCGAGTTGCTTGGAATTAAGCGACTTGATTTCAACCGTGATTTTACGTTCGGGCGAAGATGCTATGCCTCGGCCGAAGCCTGTCATTGACAATATCATAAGGTATCAGTGTCTAAGAAAATCGGTGTCAGTAAAGTTATTGCGGCGGAGGCGGAGGACAAGGCCTCACAGTCAGCCCGGGTCATAGTGATCGGCGACCGCCACTGCAGACGCAGAGATGCAGACCCGCAGAGAGGGAGGAGTATATTACATTGCAAATTTAATGAAATTTCGCACGCAAAACAATTTTTCACCTTTACAACACTGATTTCCGGCTATTTTTTATTACATTTGTGGTTCGGGAAGTATATCCTTGTGCCTGCGGGCACCACCCTGTATAAAAAGCAACTACAATTTAACCCCTTATATTCAATCCGATGGATAACGAAACTTTATTGAAAACATGTATCGAGCGAGCCGAGAAATGGCTCGGTCCGCAATACGATGAAGAAACACGCACTGCCGTCAAGGCACTTCTCGACAATCCGGACCACACCGAACTGATCGATTCATTCTACAAAGACCTCGAATTCGGTACCGGCGGCCTTCGCGGCATCATGGGTGCAGGCACCAACCGCATGAATATCTATACCGTTGGCGCAGCCACACAGGGTCTGGCCAACTATCTGAAAGAATGCTTTAAAGACCTCCCGCAGATTTCAGTAGCCGTGGGCCACGATGTGCGCAACAACTCGCGTAAATTCGCCGAGATGGTGGCCGCTATCTTCTCTGCCAACGGAATCAAGGTGTATCTGTTCGACGATTGCCGGCCGACTCCGGAGGTATCTTACGCTATCCGACACCTCGGCTGTCAGAGCGGTGTCAACATCACTGCATCACACAATCCCAAGGAATACAACGGCTACAAAGCTTACTGGAGCGACGGGGCCCAGATGATTGCCCCCCACGATGTAGAGACAATCGCCTACGTCAACGCCATAACATCTGTTGACCAGATTAAATTCGAGGCCAACCCCGAACTCATACAGATTATCGGCAAAGATGTCGACGAACCCTACCTTGAAGAGATACTCGGGCTGTCGCTCTCGCCTGAGTCCGACCGCCGCCATGCCGATATGAAGATAGTCTATACCCCGATTCACGGCGTAGGCTCCATGCTTATCTACGACTCTCTGTCACGCTGGGGATTCAAGAATGTCATACATGTGCCTGAACAGGATGTGAAAGACGGCAACTTCCCGACCGTCATCTCCCCCAATCCGGAGAATGCAGAAGCCATGTCAATGGCTATCGCAAAAGCCAAAGAGACAGGCGCAAGCATCGTGCTGGCATCCGACCCCGACTCCGACCGTATCGGAGTGGTGGTGCGCGACAAGCAGGGCGAATATCAGCTCGTCAACGGCAATCAGATCGTGA
Organism: Porphyromonadaceae bacterium UBA7141; assembly: GCA_002491945.1. Taxonomy (GTDB): domain Bacteria; phylum Bacteroidota; class Bacteroidia; order Bacteroidales; family Muribaculaceae; genus Lepagella. Next base: position 3,170 of record DKWX01000050.1, on the reverse strand, counting down.
TGATATTCCTCTACTACCTCATCACTCGCAATGTGGAACTCGGCAAAATCGAAGGCAACGAATATTGCGTCAAGACTATCGTCACCACCGAGACCATCAAGCGTATCGCCGAGACCAACAATGTGAAATGCTATGACTGCTACACTGGCTTCAAATGGATAGCCGACGTGATGCGCAACCTTGAAGGCAAGGAGCGCTATCTGGGGGGCGGCGAGGAAAGCTACGGATTCCTGGCCGAGACATTCGTGCGCGACAAGGATGCGGTATCGGCCGTATCGATGATGTGCGAAATCGCCGCTTGGGCAGCCGACAAGGATATGAACCTCTACGAGCTTCTGATTGAAATCTACGCCAAGTATGGCTTCTCGCGCGAACGCGGAGTGAGTGTGGTGCGTCCGGGCAAGAGCGGCGCCGATGAGATCGTAGCCATGATGAAGAACTTCCGCGAGAATCCGCCGAAGGAACTGGCCGGATCTCCTGTTGTGACTGTGAAGGATTACGCCGACCTAAACTGCACCGACATCCGCACCGGCTCAGTGGAGAAGATGAACTTCCCCACTACTTCCAATGTGCTTCAGTTCTTCACCGAGGCAGGCGACAAGATTTCAATCCGTCCGTCGGGCACGGAGCCTAAAATCAAGTTCTATATCGAAGTGCGTGAGCAAATGGCATCCAAAGAGGCTTATGAGGACACTGTCAAGGAGGCCGACCGCCATATCGACCGCGTGCTTGCCGACCTCGGCGTGAAATGACCTGACATTCCCCTGCCGCCAAGGGTAAAATAGAAATCAGCCGCCTGCATCTGAAAATGCTGACGGCTGATTTAATTTTACCCGGATTGATACGATTCCCTTGATTATCCGGAATATTTCAGATTATCCACCGGCGTATCGGAATCTGCAGGAATCAGGGCTTTTTGCGCACAGAGAAGCCAAAGGTGCCGAGCAGCCGGCCAAGCGCATAGTATCCTCCATGGGCATAAGCCATCAGCCCGGCATCGGCCATTGAGAACGCTCCGGTAGCGGGGTTGATATAACGGTCGTCGGCACGCACGCAGAGCACATCGGCCATAATCATGGCGTGGCTCCCCAGATGAAGCACCGTCTTGACACGGCACTCAATCGAGAGAGGCGACTCTTCGATAGTGGGCGACTTCACCATTTCACCCGCAACGGGGGTCAGTCCTGTCTCCTTCCACTTGTCGTAGTCGGCTCCGGAGCGGACTCCGGCCCAGTCGGTGGCACGCGCCATCGCCTCGGTGGTGAGATTGATTGTGAATTCCATATTGTCGATAATCAGCGGATAGGAATGACGCTCCGGACGAACGCTGATGTAGAGCATCGCAGGGTTTGTGCAGATTGTGCCGGTCCATGCCACAGTGAGCATGTTCCAGTCGGCAGGCGAGCTGCCGCAAGTCACAAGCACCGCCGGCGCAGGATAAACCATCGTGCCGGGCTTCCAAGTTACTTTTCCCATATCAGATACGTTTTATAAAATTTATCTGTAAGCAGATATTCGGATTTAAACGATAAGCAAGCGAACGGTAATCTTTTAAGTTAAATTCGAACACTCACTTAAGATTGAATGGCTATTGAGATTGAAGAAATGTCTTATCAATTATCGGAGAGCTGACGCCGACGGAAGAATCCACGGGTAAAGAGGATAAACAGCAGCGCCCCGGCTCCCTGCATATATGCCACGATATGAAAAGCCGTGAGAAATCCGCAACTCTCCGCCACTACGCCCCCGAGCAGAATGCCGAGTCCCATGCCGAGATCCCAGGAGATGAGAATCGAAGAGTTGGCAGTGCCCCTCTGGTCATGACGCGCCACTTTGACAAACATCGTCAGGAATGCCGGGTACATCTGTCCGTTCCCCAGACCGATGAGCAGAGCCGAAATATAATAGCTCCAAGGATGCACCACGAATGCAAACAGACCATATCCTGCCAACGACAACAATACCCCTACTGCGGCATTGCGCGTCATCTTCCCCTTCCGCAGACTCTTTACGCCGAAGAGACGCGACGTCATCAGACCGGCAGACAGCAGCATAAAGAACAGCCCTGTGCCGTCGGTGATGCCGAGTTCCTGCTGACCGTAGATTGCCACGTAATTGCTCATCACGCCCCAACATAGGCCAAAGAACATTATGTTTACGGCCAGAAGCCACCCGCGCGTCAGAAAGAAATGATCAAGACTCAGAGCGGGATGCCCGGGATTCTTCTTTACCTTCGGCAACTTCACAGTAGTGGAACAGAAGAACCCCGCCATTGCCAAAAGGAGCGATATCCAGAAGAGAAGCATGAAATTGCCGGTGGCATGGTAGATACATATACCCGCGCTCGGGGCTACCGCCATAGCCAGATTATTGCTGAGTCCGTAATATCCGATACCCTCGTTGCGCCGTGATGAAGGAAGCACATCGAGCGCCACCGTACTGTTGGCCACAGTCGTTGCCCCGAAAGGGATGCCGTGCAAGGTGCGCACTATTGCAAACATCAGCAGAGTTCCGGCGCCGACATATCCGGCAAAGAGAATAAAAAAGAAAAAGAAGCAGACCACCAGCACCGTCTTGCGATTAAACGTATCGACCACAAATCCGCTGAACGGACGGATAATCAGAGTGGCTGCCACATAACCCGACAGCACGAGACCCAGAATATCCTTGTCGGCATTAAACTGCTCATCAAGATAAATCGGGAGCAACGGTGTGAGAAGATAAAAAGCGAAGAAGAGCAGAAAATTGCATACCATCACTTTCACATATTCCCGGTTCCAGAGTCTTTGATCGGTTGCTTTCGCACCCGCCGGCGTAGCGGAGGTCGATTCGCTAAATATAGGCTTCATTATCAGCAAACGTTAATTATAATGTAAAATTACAAATTAAATACGGAATCTGATCTATCCGACGGTAAACATAAGGAAGTGCTCAAATTTAATTTATACAATATGCAGGCTTATTTTTTAGTCGATTCCGGCGCGGAGTGAAAGAGAATATAAACATATTCGACTGAACGACAAGCCGGAAGCGGCAAAAAAGAAGCCGAAGATTGTATAAAAGATTCCCTTTCATTTGCTATCGGTTAAATTTGAACACTTACTTACAATATGCGGGTTCGTTTTTTAGTCGATTCCGGTGCGGAATGAAGGAGAATATAAACATATTCG